>CAZJYH010000028.1:2011-17714 GCA_964549365.1 uncultured Alphaproteobacteria bacterium | reverse complement strand
AAGTCATCACCGATCTATGCCAGGTCTCAGGGAGATTTATGAGGAACTAGGATTATATCCGAACCCTTACGACGCAATTAGGCGGAAGTACACTGAAGCTCTCTACAAGTTGACAGGACGGAATGTCATTGTCTACTATTCTGGATGGCTACAAAAGTCAGGTTACTACGATGGTGTCATCTCTGGGTTCGAGGTAAACGATTCGGACCAGAATGGGTTCATGGCCGCCATACATAAGTGCGATAAGTCCAAGGGGCTCGATTTATTGCTTCATACCCCAGGTGGCCAAGTAGCCGCAACCGAAAGCATCATCAACTATCTGCGATCAATCTTTGGTACGAACATCCGGGCAATTGTTCCCCAGATCGCCTTATCCGCAGGAACAATGATTGCATGCGGATGCAAGAAGATTGTCATGGGCAAACATTCGAGCCTTGGGCCGATTGACCCCCAGTATGGAGGCATCGCTGCCCATGGGATAGTTGCGGAATTCAAAAGGGCCTCAGATGAGATTTCCGCAAACCCGGCATTGGCATACGTTTGGCAGCCGATACTAGCCAAGTACGACCCGACAATGATTGGCGAATGCGAACACGCGATTGATTGGGCCGAAACAATGGTCAGCGATTATTTGGCCAGTGGGATGTTTGAGAAGGATCCGGATGCAGTATCGAAAGCTGCCAGCATCGTCGAAAAGCTTGGTAGTCATATAGAAACGAAAACTCATGCCCGTCACATCCCGATTGATAAGGCTCGGGAGATTGGGCTAGATGTGGACGCATTGGAAGACGACCAAGACTTGCAAGAGGCAGTCTTGTCTGTACACCATGCATGCACAACCGCGCTTGCTCATTCAAGTGCGGCAAAGATCATCGAGAACCATTTGGGCGTCGGCTTGATGATGATCACGCCGACCCCTGGGTAGACCTCGTTCTCATATAACTCTACCCCTTCGGCCCCCACCGCTTCGCCGCCGCTTTCTTGGCGATCTCCCTACGTTGCTCCGGCGTGAGCTTCGCGGCCCGTGCCTTGCCCCCTACAAGCCCCCCACGACGGCCCAGCGAGACCGCTGCCGGGTCTCTCGTGTCTGGCGGTTCGGGTTGCTGCTCTATCTCACCCGTGAGGATACCAACGACGGCATGGGCTCGTTGGTTCGGGTCACGGGGGAGCTTCTTGGGTACCTTCATGCTCGTGGTCTCTCGAATGACAAGTGTTCGTCAACCGTGGTTCGGCCGATGGTTGCAAGTTCGCACCCGATAGGGCCACGGGGCAAGGGCGGATTTCAAACTGAGGCACTACCGGGCCGCATGCCTCCTTGCCTGAACTCCCTCCCACGGCGTATCTTTCGCGCATGAGTCTCGACAGCGATTCGTTGCCCCGCCGGCCGTTACACCATCGCATTCATTATCGATACGACATCCATGTGTGCGATATCATCGGCGATGTGCACGGGTGTTACGACGAGCTGGAGGAGTTGCTGCTGCGGCTGGGCCATGAGGATCTGCTGCGCGAGGATCTCGAGCCTGCCGAGCCGGGCCGGATGCCGCGCCTGGTGTTCGTGGGCGATATCGTCGACCGCGGCGACAAGATCATGCAGTCGCTTCGTCTCGTGCATCGGCTCTGCACGCTCGGGCATGCGCTGACGGTGCTCGGCAATCACGACGATCGCTTCGGGCGCTGGCTGCGCGGCAACGCGGTGCCGATCAGACATGGGTTGGAGGAGACGGTGGGGCAGTTCCATGCGCTCGATGAAGCGGAGCGCGAAGCCTGGCGGCCGGCGTTGATGGAGTTCATCGGCACGCTGCCGTTCTCGATGCATCTGGACGGCGGTCGCCTGATCGTGGCGCATGCGGCATGGCACGCGGAGCTTCACGAGGAGCGGAGCGGCGATCGCCTTCGCTACTATACGCTCTACGGACCCACCACCGGCAACACCACACCGCAGGGATTCCCGGAGCGGATCGACTGTGCGCCGCATTACCGGGGGCCGGAACTCGTTGTGTTCGGCCACCAGGTCTACGAAACCCCGTACCGACAGGACTACGCGATCGGCATCGATACCGGCTGCGTGTTCGGCGGCGCGCTCACGGCGCTCCGCTACCCCTCGCTGGAGATCGTCAGCGTCGAGAGCCTCGGCGCGCGATATCATCGCGGCGGCGGCCGTGCCGGCGGCTCTTCATAGGCTCTCAGCCATTCGGCATCAAGGTGCCGAAGCTCGGCAGCCCATCATGGCTTCCCGATGCGCATGAGGCCGACGACCACCAACGTGAAACCGCCGAGGATGGCAGCGAACGCGCCGATCAGCATCCATCGCGCCTTGCTCTCCATCGCATTGGTCACCTGCTCCTTGGACTTCAGCGATACGACGAACGGCTTCGATTTGTCCTCCGGTTTGCGCAGCGAAAGCACGCCGCCTTGATCACTTGCCTGAGCAACGACGAACACGGTGCTGCCGAGCGGCAGTATCCACTCCGCGTAGTGATAGCCGAGCACGCGTCGATTGGCGGCGGCCGTGCCGATCGGCATCGAGAACCCGCCGAACGTGATCGTGCCGCCGGCGCCGACCGGCTCGAAGCGGTCCAGCACCTGCGTGGTATCGAGCGTCGCCCCCTCGGGCTGCAGGAGCACACGTCCCCCGGACTCGCTCACGAAGAACCGCGCGGTGTTCGTGTTCGACGCCACCGTCGTGTTGCCGGTTCGCGTACGCGTCACTTCGTTGCCGTTGCCGTCGCGCTCGACGTAGGTCTCCTCGTACCGTTCGGTCACCTCCATCCGATAATACGCGCAGCGCTCGCCGGAAAGTTCAGCGGTGATCGGCGTGTCGGACTCCACCACGCCCCGCGTTTCAACAAGCTGATTGAAGCCGCCGGCTCCGATCTCATCGGCAACGCTCTTGTGCAGCTCCAGGAGCTCCGGCATCGGGGTCGTCTTCAGGAACTGGATCTCGAGCAGCTGATTCAGCGCGCGCGTGCGCAGCCTCAGCAGCAGCACTCCGAGCCCGGCAAGTATGAGGCCGGCGATGATGTAGCCGATCATGGTTCTTTCTCCGTGGAGCGTGAGGAATGGTGCCTTGCCACGGTACCGGAGCGTGACTACAGCGTGTGCAGCAGGTCATCGATCAGCAGAGGGCCGCTCACCGTCGCGAAAGCCTCGGCGTACTGAACGCCTACCATGAAACCCCAGTGGCGCATGCGTCCGATGATCGCTTCCATGAAGTCGGTGCCGGAGATGAAAGTGGCGGGCTCGTTGCGCGCTTCCTCCGGTTCGAACCCCGGCACGGTGAACTGCGAGGAATATACCGCAATCGCCGCCAGCTTCCGCTCGATGTAGTCGCTGATGTCGACCACGAAATCCGGCGTCGTCTCGTAGGTGTGGAAGAAACAGTAGATCTTCTTCGGGCGGTGCGGCGCCTGCTCCGCACCCTCGTGCTCGGTCCGCACGAGCGTCAACCCCGCATCGAAGCACGCGCGACGCACCAGCGCGCTGCCGTCCGGATGATCCGGATGGCGGTCGCGATCCCACGATGTCAGCAGCACGCTCGGCCGGAAGTGGCGGATGGCGCGCACCACCTTCAGCACGTTCTCAGGCGACGTCTCGATGTTGCCGTCCGGGATGCGCAGGTTCCATCGGTCATCGTTCGCGATCCCCATCACGCGATTCGCCCGCAGCTTCTCCTCGCGCCGAAGCTCGCGACTGAAGCTTGTTCCGCGTTCACCCTAGGTGAGATCGCACACCGCAACGGAACGTACGGCGTCGTGTGCCTTCATCAGCGTTCCCGCCACGTTCAGTTCGATATCGTCGGGATGTGCTGAGATCGCAAGTATGTCGGCCATTGGTTCCTGTCGGTGCTGAGAAGTGTGGAGCCCGTGTTGAGATCGTCTGCGCAGGATGCGATCTGCGGGGCGTCATCGCCCGCGAGCGTCATCGCCCGAGATTCTTTCGCACGAGCATGGGATCGAATCGGAAAAGATTGGGATCGGCGGGGTCGACCACGATGCGAAGCCAGTGGATGTTCTGCGCGCCGAAACCCTCGGCCCGCGTGAAGTTCGCGATCGCGCGCCCGGTCGTCGAGTCGGCGAGCAGCGGCTTGTCGATCATGAAGTAGTGGCTGTCGCCGTGAACGAAGAGGATCGGCTTGTCGAAGGCCAGGGCATTGCGGCGAAGCGTTCCCAGCAGGTCGTCGAAGCCGGTGAAATACCGAAGGGATCCGGGCGGGAGGATCGTTCGATCGAAGGCGGGATCGGCCTGCGTGAAGATCGCGACACCGCGCATGCCGCGTTCCTTCGCGATCGCGAACGAGCCGTCGATCCAGGCGAGGTTCGCGGCGTTGCGCTGCGTGTAATCAGCGCTCGGATGCAGCGAGTCCGGCCCCCAGTTGTTGTTCGATCCCGGAATGTTCAGCCCCACGAACATCACGCCTCCAACCGTCCAGCGCACGTTCTCGCGATAGAGCCCGAATCTCGGGTCATCGCTCTGGCGTTCCAGCTGCATCCTTCGCGCGCCGAGCGATTGATTCCCCTGCGTGAACATCGTGCGAAGCTTCGCAAGCCGCTCCAGTGGGTCGAACCCTCCGCGTCGGCAATCGGTCCATTCGTTGTCGCCGAAGACGTAGAAGAACGGGTGACGCATGGACTCGAACTCGGCGTATCGGGTCGCCAGCACCGAGTCCCCGCAGTACGGGCCGTTGGTGATGTCGCCGAGGTGAACGATGAACGCAGCCTCGTGCGCGTTGATGTCGTCCAGCAGGTTGCGGTACGCGGCGAGGATCGGCGCCGGATCCTTCACGCCGTTGATGTACGGCATGTCGCCGAAGACGGCGATCGCGAAGGCCTCCGGCGACGGGGCCGGGACCATGACATTCGATTGCGCGAACCCCGCCGCGGCCGGCAGCACGTAGACGACAAACGCGACGAGGAACCAACGAGCGATTTTCGGCTTCATCTGATCGACTTCAGGCGCGGCCCTGCATTGGGCCTGGCCGAAGCGCCGTGAAAATACCATGCCCCCGCCGATTGCCCAATCGGCCGACCGGCGCCGCGGTCGGCGGCGCATTCGCGCAACGGAAGAACCCCGGCATGCCGAGGCCCTTCCTCTACCGCGGTCCGGGTGAACCGCGGCGTCAGTCCGTTACGATCGAATACGACGTCAACACCCAGTCTTCAACCGGCGTACCGTCGAGGCCGACGACTCTCTTCCTGACCAGCCCGATGCCGCGCGCCCACCAGTACGCCCGCAGCGATCCCCGCAGCTCGAAGCGGCAGCAGGCGAATCGCCCGGCCGGTGTCGTCACCGTGTCGATGCCGGTATACAGAAGCTCATCGTGCGGTCCGTAGGCCGTTCGCGGAGTCGGGTCATTCGGAATCCATCGCTCAACGATCACCGTCGGATCGCCGCGCGTGCGGCCGAACATCACGCCGGACCGCGACACGCCCCAGGCGCCGACGCCGTCGGTGTGGAACGCCCTTCCGGTGTCCGTCGTTCTGCCGTCGCGTACCGTCGATCGAAATCCACGGTACTCCGGCACCAACGTGATGATGAACGGATCGCTCGGGTTCGTGTTCCCCGAGATCAGATCGCGATAGCTCCAGGTGTTTCCGGTATGCAGCGGAACAAGCTGATCGCCGCTTTCCGGTTCCTCCAACGTTTCCGGCCCCGAAGGGACGTAGTTGCAAGCGGACAGGAGCGCAAGCAACAGCAAACCGAATGTTGAACGTAACGTCATCGCTCACCTCCTTCATGGTCCACACGCCCGTGAACCGATATGGTCCGGGCGGGATGCGGTCACGCGTCATCACGGCTGCGAGCGGTGCAGTGCCCGCGGGCCGCGTACGGCGCGTTGCAGTTATGAAAGGGGTTCGATGTTCTGAGCAATACAACAATACGCACGGCCGCGCGCAGCCCACATACTCATTTACTACGCATGGGCGTGAAGCAATTTCACGGCCGCGGCTCCCCGGAGCCTGTATACACAAGGCTCCGGGCGCGACGATCGCTTCGATGAATGAGAGGGTGGGGTGGTGAGCGGTTACATGCGAACGCGGGCCGGGCTACGCATGAGGGGGATCTCGCGGGCGATCGCGCCGCGCACTACGCTGCCATCCAGCCGCCGTCGACCACGAGGATGTGGCCGTGAACGTAGTCGCTGGCGCGCGAGGCGAGGAACACGACGGCGCCGGCCAACTCCTCCGGCTCGCCCCAGCGCCGCGCCGGTATGCGCGCGCGAAGGGCCTCGTAGCGTTCCGTGTTGCGTTGAAGCGCAGCGGTTGCGTCCGTGTGGAAATATCCGGGGGCGATCGCGTTCACGTTCACCCCGCGCCCCGCCCACTCGTTGGCCAATGCGCGCGTCAGTCCCGCCACCGCGCTCTTGCTGGCCGTGTAGGCCACCACGTTCAGCCCTCCCGAGAAGGAGAGGAGCGACGCGATGTTGATGATCTTACCGGAACCGCGCTCCAGCATCCCGCGTCCGACCTCCTGCGCCGTCAGGAACGCAGCGGTGGTGTTCACCGCGATCACGTCGTTCCAATCCTCCAGCGAGTACTCCTCGGCCGGGTTTCGGCGGATGATGCCGGCGTTGTTGACGAGAATGTCGATCGCCCCGAATCGTTCGCCGGCGCGCGCAACGGCATCACGTATCGCGTCGCGATCGGCAACGTCGCACTCCAGTGCCAGCGCCTCGACGCCGTGCGCCGCCGCTCGCTTCTCCTGTGCGCGCAGCGCCTCGGCGTCGCGCCCGATCAGTACCACGTTCGCGCCGGCGCTCGCCAGCGCGTCGGCGGCGGCGGCCCCAAGGCCACGCGATGCGCCGGTGACGATCGCGGTGCGGCCTGTGCAGCGAAACAGATCGATCATGTGTCGTGCTCCCTGTTGATTGAATCGTCGTCGGAGATCATGTCGGGTGACTGCGCGTGCTTCCGGGTGTCCGTCTCACGGTCCCCAGACCGCGTCGCGCGCGGCGACGATCTCGTCGATCTGCACGTGCAGATCCTTGATCTCGGCACGCCAGTAGCCGGGCGTTCCCCAGTTCGGCGTCAGGCGTGCGAAGCCGCCGTCGGCGATCTGCATCGCGCACCAGGCCGAGAAATAGATGTACCGCATCGCCCGCAGCGGCTCGATCAATCGCAACGTGCGCCGGTCGAACTCGCGGAACGTGGAGTATCCGTCCAGAAACAGGTCGATCTCCAGCAACGACTTACGGCTGTAGTCCGGCAGCAGCATCCAGAAGTCGTGCACCGGCGGGCCTACCACCATGTCGTCGAAGTCGATCAGGTAGAACGATTCGCCCGGACGGTAGACGATGTTGCCGCGGTGGCAATCGCCGTGGATGCGGATCAACTCCGCGGTTGCGAACATCGGGTCGATCAGATCGATCAGCTTGCGGGCGGTGCGTTCGTACTCGTCGCGCAGCTCGCGCGGCAGCACGTTCGCGCGCAGAAGGTAGTCCACGTTGTCGGCGGTGGCCTCCCACGGCGTCAGCACCACGCGGTCGTGCGGCGCGTGCCGTGCGCCCACGGCGTGTACGCGCGCGATCAACCGTCCCAGCGTCTCCCACTCCTCATCGGTCGGCTCGTCGATCGCGCGCCCCGATCGCTTCGGGAAGAGCGCGAAGTACCCGCCGCGATGTTCCCCCACCGTCTCGCCGTCGGCCAGGTGCAGCGGCGGCACCACCGGCAGCTCCTCCTCGGCCAGCTCCAGCAGGAAATCGTGTTCGTCCTGCAGCGCCTCGCGCGACCATCGGCCGGGTCGGTAGAACTTCACGATCACGCCGTCGCGATCCTCGGTCTCCAGTTCGAACACACGGTTGATGTAGCTGTTGAGCGCACGGCACAGGTTCGTCAACCGGCGTCCGTATGCACGTTCGGCAACGTTGATCACCACGTCGGGGGTGAGGTCGCTGAACGCCGAGAGCGATTCCGATCCATTGTTGTGCATGCCCGAAGATAGGTGTTTGCCGTCGGACGATGCCCCGGATCGGTTCGCCGATCGCGATCATGCGGTTGATAGTCGCCTCGGCGGTGGGTTCGTGCGCGCGCGATCGGCCTGGTTCGAAACGACCACGCCGGCCCCTCCGAACGAAGGACCGGCGTGATGACGATTGAACACGGCGTTGCCGACAGTGTGCGACGCCGTCGAGCGATGTCGCGAGCTCTAGTGCTGCACGATCATCCGGGTTGTCGCGGTCGATTCGCCGCTCCGCAGTCTGCCGTAGTAGACGCCGCTCGGCACCGAGGTCGCGTCCCATGTTGCGATGTGCCGGCCCGCGGCGTAGGCGCCGGCGGCGATCACGGCCACCTCGCGGCCGAGCCCGTCGACGATCGACAGCTCGATGGTGCCGCTCGCGGCCATCTCGAACGCGATCGCGGTCACGCCCGTAACCGGATTCGGCGCCGCCTCCGAAAGATGGAAGCGCGCGGCCGACTCGGTGGAACCGACCGATGAGGTCGAGGTGGTGACGCTCCACGTCTCGCTGAAGGGGCCCGGGCCCAGGGCGTTCTTCGCGCGCACACGCCAGTAAAGCCGCGAGCCCGCCGGCAGGCCGTTCATCACCTTCGATGTGTCGCCAACGGCCGTGTCGCGCGCGACGATGGTCGCGAACGCGGCGTCGGAGGCGAACTGGATCTCGTATCCGGTTTCGCTCGTCGATCCACGGCGCCACCGGAAGGTCGTGTTGTTCGTGGCGATCGTGCCGCCGTTGGTCGGTCCCACCAACTCCACCGCCTTGAGCGGGGCGAGCATGCGGAAGACGCGGACACCGCTGTAGGCGCCCGGTCCGGTGCCGTTCTTCGCGCGCACGCGCCAGAAGTAGCGGCCCCCCGCCGCGAAGCCGTTCAACAGCGTCGTGGTGTCGTTCACCTCGGTGTCGTGAAGGATGCCCGAGGCGAAGGCCGAGTCCGTGCCGACCTGGATCTGGTACGAGGTCGCCGTCGCGACCGCGCGCCAGTTGAACCGCACGTCGAGCCCGGTCCATGCCATCGGCCCCGGCTGAGGGGTCACGAGCGTGACCGCACCGGGCAGGCTAGCCGCGCCCTTCACGAAGTCGACCTTCACGTTGTCGTTGTCCACCGCCACGGTCCTGGCCATGTCACCGCCAAGCGTCCCGCCGGATGCCGTCACGGTGATATCCCCTCGCGTGAGCTCCGGGAAGGCGTAGCCACCCGACGCGGACGTGACGGCGTAGTACTTGCCGGCCGACGGGGTGATCGTCACGTTGGGGATCCCCTCGCCGAGGTCGTACATGCCGTTGCTGTTCTTGTCCTCGTAGACGACCCCCACGATGAACGGCTGCTTGGCGTTGCCGAAGTCCTCGGTCACGATGATGGGCCCCACATGCGGCGACGGGCGCTCGTCGTGCACGATGCCGATGCCGATCTCGGTCAGGACGTTGTTCGACTTGAAGTTCATGATGTTCTCGCGATGCCCGAGATCGGAGTTCCCCCAGTCCACGTTGAAGGCCACGTGCGCGTACATCAGGCTCTGCGCATACGCGAAGACGTTCTCACCAAGTGAGGACCAGCCCACATATCCCTGGTTGTTGACCCGGGTATCGAGCTGCGAACCGTTGCTGCCGTCGTGCCCCTGGAAGTTGTTGTCGGACATGTCCTTGCTGTGAAGCCGCGCGGCCGTGATCAGCTTGACGTTGAACGCCAGAGGCGGACGCACGGGATAGCCCGCGAAGTCGGTCTTCAACTTGTTCGTGTCCACGTTGAAGGTCTTGTAGGCGAACAGGAGCGCCGGATCGGACACCGAGGCCAGCATGCGCCCCTCGGCGGCCGGGTTGGCGCGCGCTCTGTTGATGAGCTCCAGGATATACTGTTCCTCGTCGGTTGGATCGCCGTGGCTGTAGAGATCGGTCGGCACGGAGGTCGATAACGCGGCCGCCGTACGGTCGGCATCGGCGGCGCCGGTCGAGGCCTGGCGCACGATCTGGATTGCCGGAGGGAGTGGGTGTACCGTCCCCGAGGATTGCGCATGTGCCGGTGTGCTCGCCTGCATGCAGCATGCCGCGACGGCGGCACCCGCGATCAGCGCCCGAAGGATTGGATGAGAGTACATATGCTCGATGCTTGTGAATATCGTTCGCCATTGTTTTCGAACCAGACTGGGCAGAACGAAGATAGGAACATGGCGGCACATGGGGTGCGGCTGGTGGGCGCATGCAAGGCCGTGCGGCGGCTGCAGGCACCGGGAATAATCCCGGATCGGTGCCGTGATTGGGAGAGGGCGTCGTGTGGAAGGGGATCGCGTGCCCGGGTCGGCTGTCTGAAGGGCGACTCGCTCCGCGGTCCCGGTCAACGAAAGGGGCCTCTCACTCGTTCAACGCCCCATCGGTTGCAGCCGCGCGTTTGGCGGCCGTTCGCTTCGGCTTCAGCGGACGCACCGCCAGCAGTGCGTTGCTCACGCGGCGCGAGGAGGGGCCGCTCCCCTGACGGCTGATCATCGCGCCGTTGATCGCCATCGAAGCCGAGCCGCCGCCGTCGAAGTTCAGCGCCTGGTACGAGCCGAGCGACTGCATGAACGCCGCAAGCTGCTCCAGCGACATTCCGATGGTTTCGGTGCATGTGCATCCGCTGTTGACCGTTGCCATGATCAACGTGTCCCCGCCGCGGGTGATCCCGATCGCCGTGCGCGCCAGCCGTCCGTCGACGAAGCGGCGGGCCTTCGAGCCCTCGGTTTCGTACTCGGGGTCGGCCCTGCCGTCGCGCACGAGGCGCGGCGTGCCGGTCAGCACATCGCGGACCGGCTTCGGCTGGCGCGGTGTGATCGTGTAGATAAGCCGCACCGTGTCGCCGGCCTTCACGACGCTGAACCACTCCTGCTGTACTCCGAGCGAGAGGACGTAGCCGTTCTCGGGGACCGCCACCGCGCCGGTGTCGATCTCGGTGACCACCAGGCGCATCGTGTCGCCGACCGTCGGCCCGGGGGGCAGATCGCGCTTTCGCTTCGGGCGCACCGGGGCGCAGGCGATCTTCAGCATCGGATGCTCGCGATCCTCCAGCAGCTTGCTCTCGCGATAGCTGCGTATCACCGCGGCGGTGTCGACGCCGTTGGCCTCGGTGTCGTCGCCGGACTCCGAGAGGACGCGGTTGGCGAAGGCGTCGGAGACGATCGCGCTGTCGCTCTTCCGGCTCCCCACCGGGACCGAGTCGCCGTAGTGCCGGTTGTACACCACGATCCCCTGCGCGTTGCCGCGACGGTTCACCGCGCCGATCTGAAAGTGCCGGTCGCGCCAGAACAGCTCCCCTTCGAGCGTGATCCGGTCGATCGCGGCCGTCCCGTCGGCGAAGATCAGCAGCGACGACCACGCCTTGTAGCCCGGCATCTCCAGCACCTCACCCCCCGCGATCGTCGGACCGATCGGGGAGTTGGAGCCGGCACGCCAGAAGCTTGCGTTGGTTGCGGCGATCACCGTGTCGCCCAGCCGCTGAAACGCGTCGATGCCGATGTCGCGGGCATTGCGCAGGCCGTCGTATCGCTCCATCGCCTTGAACGAGCGAAGGCGCGCGCCGGTTTTCAGGTCGATCGTGACCACGTTCGCCACCTGCTTCGTGCGCGTCCGGATCCAGCGGTGCGAGATCCCGTCGGCGAGATCCTCGGCGTACGATGTGTCGGCGATGATCTGCTCGTTGACGGGCGTCGGGAGCGGCCGCGGCGTGATGCGTGCGACCGTGCGCTCTCGAGCCGCGCGCTCGGTCCGCGTTGAACGGTCCTTTGCGCCGCGTCCGGCGGAGTGCTTCGCGGCCGTTTTGCTCGATCCCCTGGAATCCGCGCGCTTGCCGGCGAGTGTCTTCTTCGTGCTCCCTTTCCTCGCGGCGGCCGTCTTCGCGGCGCCGCCTTTCGCGCCGTTGCCTTTCACGCCGCTGCCTCTTGCGGCCGATGCCTTCTGCGCGCCCTTCCTTGCAACTGTTTTGCTCGGCGCGCTCTTCTTCGGCGCGGGCTTTTTCGACGCCGGTTTTCCCTTCCCCGCAACGGCCGTGGTTGCACGCGTTGGGAGGAGGATCGGCTGCAGCAGCCCGATGCACAACACCGCGACGATCGACGCAACGGCGACGCGTGGGAGATTGCGCTGAATTATGAATGGAAGACGTAGCACTCGATGGTCGGATTCTGAATAGAGGTGATGCGGAATCACAACGAACCCGGAGGCGGGCGGAACGTGGGTGTCGGGGAGGAGCGGGAACCGATCTCAGACTTCCTCGAACGATTTCGGCTCCCAACCTTCCCCCTCGCAGGGGAGATAGTTCTCCGAGACGTGTTCGTCGAGCTGCATGCAGTGAAGCCCATCGGCGTTGAAATACCTGCAACTCGAGCACAACGTCTGTTCAATCAGCTTCTTGCTCGTGCGACGGAAGTAGCTGTATTGAATCTGCGCGGGGTAGATCGCGATGCCGTAGATCGCCGCCACCGTGATGGCCCACCACTGGCCGAAGTCCGCTTCCGGGATGTACTGTCGCAGATACCATGCAACGAAGATCGTGGCGGTCAGCCGCAGCATCGCCAGCCAGATGATCGAGCCGAGCGTATGGCGATCGCTCCGCCAGGGCGCGCGATTTTTTTCGCGTGCTTCGTCCTCGTGCGGATCGATTATCCGGAACTGTGTGGATCGCCGTAACACTGCTGTTCGGAACTACTGTGACAGGTACTTGGTAAGGACCGATTCCGTTCGCTCCGGAGACGCCGAAGCGGAGTAGATATTACAGCGCCATGCGGTCCCAGACAACATCAAGCGCCCTGAAACCGGAAGTTTTTACGATGAAGTTTTGTTCATCATCCAACCGTTCATGTCACCAAAAAACGGGGGCGAAGGCCGTTCGAACGCCGGCGTTTCCGGTTGCCGTGGTACGCTGCGGGATGGGGGGATCGAGGTGGGGCGGCGGCTGCGGTCTGCGGGCATCGCTGTTACTTCCGTCCACGGCCGTAGCTGCGCCCCTTCCAGACCGTCCCCCTTCGCGAGTATGTCCAACGCGCGGAGTTCAGCGCGATCATCGAGAGCATGGCGGCCGAAAGCGGGTGATACAGAATCTGCTGCCAACGCAGTCGGAATCTGACGGCGAGCATCCCGCGCATCGCGCCGGCCATCACCAGGTGCAGCAGCGGCAGCCAGAACAGCGCAACGGTGAATTGCCCGCGCGCCACCGCGGCGGCCACGAATGCGAGCGGCATCAGATACAGCACGAGCGTGGAGAAGATGAAGAAGGCCAGGCCGAGCAGGCTGTAGTCGAAGCCGGGGAAGAGGTTCTTCGAGAAGCCGGCCACGATCTCGCCGAACGAGGTATACATGCGGCATTCCACCGTCTCCACCGCCGTGGCAAGCGCGGTGCGCAGTCCGCGACGTTTTGCCGCGCGGCCGAGCCATACATCCTCCACGAGCTGCGAACGTACCGCCTCATGTCCGCCGATCGCCTCGTACCCGCCGCGCGTCACGCAGAGCAATTGCCCGTTGGTTGCCGAAAACTGCGGGTCGCGGCGCGCGGTGATCCAACGATTCGGCAGGTACGCGAAATACAGGAACATCACCATCGGCACCACCACCTGTTCCCAGAACGTCGGCAGCTGCTGATCCGGAACGCCGGAGAAGAACTGCACGTTCAACCGCTCGGCGAACGCCATGCAGGCGCTGATGCTCTCGCGGTGGTGGTAGGTGTCGGCGTCGGTGAACACGAGCCACGAGCCCGCCGAGCGCGCCGCCAGTTGATGGCATGCCCAGTTCTTTCCGACCCAGCCGGAAGGAAGCGGCGTCCCCTCTATCACCCGCAGCGCGGGATACTCGGCGGCGAGCCGGCCGAGTATCGCCGCGGTGGCGTCCTCCGAGCCGTCGTTCAGGACGAGCACCTCCATGTTCGGGTAGTCCTGTTCGAGCAGCGATCGCACGCAGCGCTCGATCGTCCGCTCCTCGTTGCGCGCGGGGATGAGCACCGAGACATACGGGTGCTCCCGCGGCTGCTCGCGGCGCCTGATGGCGGCAAATGCCATGTAGTTCCATGCCGCAATGCAGAACGGAACGAGCAATATGACCGTGACAGCCAGCTGATAGAAATACATCGACCGGGCGTGTTATGCGTTTAGGCCGGATGCGGGGTGAAGCAAGGCAGAGTTACAGGAAGCGAACTGCAGCACCCAAGATAGTGTAATCCGCCGCATATATGCGAACCATGCGCCCATGCCACCGTCACATGCCGCCCGTGATCGGCAGGCCGTTCGCGCTCGCGACATCGCCTCGTCGACGCCTCGGTTACCATCGCTCATCATCGATTCGTGTCCGTCGGAGTATTTTGTGCCCATCTCTTCTCCGAGCGTGGACATATGATCGTTCTCGATACAATTGAGGATCGGTTCCATTTCCTGCAGACGCCGGGCTCGTACGAGTGGACGTACGTCGACGGGCTGTCCGATGATCGCGAACACGGGTTCGTGGCGATCTGGTTCCGCGGCTGTCCGATGTCGCCGTACTATACCGGAGCGATCGACCGCATGCGCGGAGCGGGCCCTTCGGCCGACGATCACTGCGCTTTCGTCTTCAGCATCTACCGGCGCGGGCGGCGCATCTATTCCACGTTTCGCGAGGGGCCGGCCGAGGAGTTCGCGGCCGAGGGCGCGGATGTACGCTACGGTAGGAACAGTCTGAGGAGCGGTCTGAGTTCCACGGGACACCGGTCGTATCTGCTGCATGTGGACGAGCGGCGATTGCTGGGGCGCGGTGGTGTGGTGGGGGATGTTGAAATCTCGGCGGGGCCGCTGGATCTCGGCGATCTCGGCCGCCCGTACGCGGAGATGCCCGCAACCCACTACTGGGTGCCGGCGATGCCGCATGGGCGATTCACCGCCCGGCTCGATCTGTTAGGGTTCGGTCGCGAGGCCGACAAGCTGCGCTTCAGCGGGCACGCCTACCATGATCGGAACTTCGGGACCGAGCCGCTGCATCACATCGCCGCCGATTGGCATTGGGGACGGTTGCACTCAGGGTCGCGCACGTTCGTGTACTTCGGCCTCGTTCCCGATCGCGCCGCCGATGCGCCGAATGCCGCGGCCGACGCTCTCCACGACGGCCGGCCGTTCGGGCGTCTGCTCTACATCGACGGCGGATCGCTGATCGCCTCGGCCGATGCGTGGGCCCCTACGCGCCTGCAGCGCCGGCGCCATTGGGCCACGCTCCCCTCCACGCCGCTGCTGGAGGGGGCCTCGGCCGACGGCTCGATGCGATTCCGTGCCGCGATGCGACACGCGGTGGATTCGGGGCCGTTCTATCATCGCATGATCGCCGACATCGTGTTCGAGAGCGACGCCGGCGAGCTGCGCGGAACCGGCATCACCGAGTTCCTGCGCCCCGCCCGGCTCGGCGTTGCGGCGTTTCGGCCGTTCATCAAGTTCAGAACGCGAAGGAAGTAGGCTTCGCGCCCAACCGTCGGAAGACATCGATCCGCGTACGACGCCGTCGATTGATCCCGCATCCAGGCATTTCAGACCAACGTTTCTATCCATGTCCCGCATACATCAGCTTCCCGATTCCCTCGCCAACAAGATCGCCGCCGGTGAAGTGGTGCAGCGTCCGGAGTCGGTGGTCAAGGAGTTGGTGGAGAATGCGCTCGACGCGGGCGCAACGCAGGTGGCCGTCACGATCCGCAACGCAGGGAAGTCCCTCATCCTCGTGAGCGACAACGGCGGCGGGATGGACGAGACGGACGCGCAGACGGCGTTCCTTCGCCATGCG
>CAZJYH010000028.1:0-2001 GCA_964549365.1 uncultured Alphaproteobacteria bacterium | reverse complement strand
GACGCAGGAGGATCTGGACCGGATCATGACGCTCGGCTTCCGCGGCGAGGCGCTGGCGGCGATCGCGGCCGTTGCGCAGGTGGAGTTGAAGACTCGGCAGGAGGCCGACGAGCTGGGGACGCTGGTGCGGCTGGAGGGAGGACGTGTGATAGAGGTGGCGAAGACCGCCTGCGAGCGCGGCACGACGATCGCCGTGAAGAATCTCTTCTTCTCGGTCCCGGCACGGCGGAAGTTCCTGAAGTCCAACGCCACCGAGATGAAGCACATCGTCGAGGTGATGCAGCGCTTCGCGCTCTCGTATCCCGCCGTGGCGTTCACGCTCTCGGAGGACGACGCCCTGGTGATGAGCGTGCGCCCCGGAACGCTCGAGGAGCGGATCACCGGCCTGTACAACGAGGGGATGATGAACGCGCTGCTGCGGTTCGAGACGGAGGCGGAGGGGATCCGCGCGGCCGGCTACATCGGCCGACCGAACTTCGCGCGCAAGTCGAAGGCCGACCAGCACATGTTCCTCAACGGCCGGCATATCTCCAGCAAGCTCCTCTCGCACGCCGTCTTCACCGGCTACGAACATCTGCTCGACGCACAGGGCTATCCCCCGTACATCATCTTTCTGGAGATCGACCCGGAACGTGTGGACGTGAATGTGCACCCGACGAAGTCGGAGGTGAAGTTCGACGACGAGAACGCGATCTACGCGCTGCTGCAGCGCGCCACGCGCGACACGCTCAGCTCCTTCAACCTGACGCCCGCGATGACGATGCCCGGCGCCGCCGGTGAGACGGCCGAGAGCGTGATCGCCGCGCTTCGATTCGCCCTGCCGCAATACGACCGGCCCGAGCAGTTTCCGTCCCCCCCGGCCGCCGGTAGCGGCGCCGGAAGCGGCGTCGGACGCGAGGCCTGGCGCTCGAACGATGCCCCGCCGCGGAACTGGAACGATCGCTCGACGGCCGCCGGGGCCACCAGCGAGCTGATGAGCCGGCTCTTCGGCGCGCCGGCGGACCCGGCGAGCTCGGCACCCGCATCGAGCGGCGCCGACCCGCTCGCCCCCATCTCCCCTCCCGAGCCGCTCCCCGGCCTGGTGCATCAGCAGCAGGTGCGCGATATCGCCGAGGGGACCGAGGATCGAACCGGGCTGTGGCAGATCCACAACAAGTACATCCTCTCGCAGATCCGTTCCGGCGTGATGATCGTGGATCAACACGTGGCGCACGAGCGCATCCTGTACGAACGCGCGCTCGAGAGCATGCGCACGGCGATGCCGATGTCGCAGCAGCTGCTCTTCCCGCTGGAGATGAAGGTCTCACCGGCGGAGTACGCGCTGTTGCGCGAGATCCGCACGGAGCTGGGCTCGCTCGGCTTCGATGTGGCGCTCTATCGCGGCGATCGCGTGACGGTCAACGGCGTCCCCAACGATGTCCGCGCAGGCCAGGAGAGCGCCATCCTGCACGAGCTGCTGGACCAGTACGTGGAGTATCAGCGGATGGGGGAAACCGATCAGCGCGATCTGGTTGCGGTAGGCGACACGGTAGAGTGTTTCTTTACCCTTGCCTTCTTTCTTCTTCTTTTCGGTTTGCTCGCCCGTTTGTTCTGTCATAACCTAAAAGTACAACTTACTTTGTATCCCATTTGCCTGTTTTCAACGGATTGTTGGAGCCGTTTCGCGTGGATTCATCCGTTGAGCGCCTGTTCAATCTCCCTCATGTGCTGCTGCTTCTTTCCCTCCCTATGCTCACGCGACCAGTCTGTGTGGTATTGGTGCTCTTCCAGGAATTTTTTCTGCATCTGGTTCCATTGGGTTTCACTGTTCAGCTTGCCCAGCAAAACAAGTT
The DNA here is from genome assembly GCA_964549365.1 of uncultured Alphaproteobacteria bacterium. GTDB lineage: Bacteria > Bacteroidota > Ignavibacteria > OLB7 > OLB7 > JAFDZV01. Next base: position 169 of record CAZJYH010000028.1, on the reverse strand, counting down.
CATCAAACAACCTTCTGCCGATTTCATAGAAGTCGTCGCGGCCGAGGTAGTCCAGGTCGGCGTCGCACAAGACCTGTTCAGCCAGCGTTTCAGGGTTTTGTGGAATCCGGGTGGCCAGGATCATTCCGCACACCGCCTCGACCTGGGTCTCCGAAAAGCCATAGCCCGG
>CAZJYH010000027.1:0-17739 GCA_964549365.1 uncultured Alphaproteobacteria bacterium | reverse complement strand
CGTCGGCGTCCTGGCCGAATGCCGGGGCGATGTGCACGTTGCCGGTGCCGTCCTCGGTGGAGACGAAGCTTCCGGTGATTACGTAGAACGCGTCCTGATCGGTCGGCACGTAATCGAAGAGCCGTTCGTAGCGGAGGCGGACGAGATCGGCGCCCTTGTACGTGGCCACCACCTTCCATGCTCCGTCCGGATCGAGCGCGGCGCGGCGCGCGTCGGCGAGGATGTAGTGAGCGCCGGTCCCCTCATCCAGCACCAGCGTGTAATCGATGTCGGCGCCGACGGCCAGCGCGACGTTGGAGATCAACGTCCACGGCGTCGTCGTCCAGACGAGGAAGGATGTTCCGTCGGGGAGCGCCTCGGCGCCGGCCGGCTGCTGCCCCGGCAGGAGGCGCACCTTCACGAAGAGCGAGGGATCGCGCACGTCGTGGTACCCCTGCGCCAACTCATGCGAGGAGAGGGGCGTCTCGCAATGCGGACACTGCGGCACGATCTTGAAGCCGCGGTAGATCAGATCCTTCTTGAAGAACTCGGAGAGCGCCCACCAGACGGACTCGATGTAGTCGTTCGTGCAGGTGATGTACGGGTTGTCCAGATCGAGCCAGTAGCCCATGCGCTCGGTGAGATCGCGCCAGCCGCCGGGCTTGTTGATATGCTCGTACACGAACTCCTTGGCCATGCGGTTGAAGTTCGCCACGCCCACCTTCGTCTCGATCTCGTTCTTCTCCTTCAGCCCGAGCGCCTTCTCCAGGTTGATCTCCACCGGCAGGCCGTGCGTGTCCCAGCCTCCCTTGCGATGCACACGGTAGCCACGCATCGTCCGATAGCGGCAGAACAGATCCTTCAGTGTGCGGCCGAAGACATGGTGAATGCCGGGGACGCCGTTCACCGTGGGGGGGCCCTCGTTGAAGATCCACGGCCGGTCGGCCGGTCGCGTCGCGATCGACTTCGCGAACGTGTCGTTCTCGCGCCAGTAGTCGAGGATCTCCTTCTCCAGCGCGCTGAAGTTCAGTTTCGTAGGAAGTTGAGCGAACATAGGTGTCACGTGATGACTCATCGATCTTGGCGCCTCCGGCAGAGCCTTCACCGGGACATTCCCGGGGCTCCGGCACTCGGCGCGGCATGCTTGCCACGACGTACGGGCATAAAGAACCGTAGTGTACAGAATGGCGCCGAGATAGGCAACAAGCAGATTGTGGGATTGTGGTATCGATAGATCCCGGTGGTGGTGAGGGCCGCTCGAACGTCGCGTCTCGGCGTCACGGGATTCGGTGCGAGTGAACGGTTGTCGCGCGATGCGTTGCGCGCCGTGCATGCGATCAGGGCGGCTCCCGTGCGGTCCCCGGCTTCAGGGTTCCATCGAGTTGCCTGAGCCCACTCCTCCCCGCCCCGCCGTCAAATCCTCGCGCAGTTGCGTCAGCACTTCGCCCAGCCAGTTTCTGCCGCGCCACTTGCTCCGGTTCGTTGCATCGGGATGGTTCTCGCCGAGACCGATCCCCCAGATTCTATCCAGCGGGCTCGCCTCGACGATCGTGGTGCCGGCCGTAGCCAACAGCGCCGCACGCAGCTCCGGGTTCTGCGTGAACTTGGCGTGGTTGCCGCGGTAGACGATCCCGCGGCACTCTCGCGTCCAGACCTCCTGGTCGAAGCCGGCGACCCGCCTGCCGAGCGCCTTCTGTTCCCTCGGATCGTTCGTGCCGAGTATCAGCTCGGCGATCGCGTGATCGCCGAAGAGCAGCGCCTTGCCGTGCATCATGTACTGCTCGGCGGTGCCGTACGTCACGCCGTCGACGACGAACGTGCACGGGTGCCACTGCGAGAAGGGGGACGCACTGCGCCAGAAGAATGTGAAGCGTTCCATGATGTCGATCCGATGATGCGCTCGTTCGATGCGCTCGTTGCTATCCTTCGAACAGCCGCGCGTGCACGGCCGCGAGCGCCTCGGCGGCGCGGTCATCCGGGATGCCGACGAGCAGAAGGTGATCGCTGGTGCCGGCCACCGCGAAGACGATCGGCACCGCGCCGAGCGCGGCGAGCGGCTCGGCGATCAGCGCCGGGTGCTCCAGCAGCCCCGCGCCGGTGATCGACAGCAGCGCCGTCGCGTCGCGTTCCTCCACGCGGCATGAGGCCGCCAGCGCCGTGCGGAGCATGTCGGTCAACTGGGCCGTCGGCACGGCTGCCACGGCCCGCGACTCGGCGAGCATCGCGCTGTAGATCTCGGCGTCGTGCTCGGCGAAGAGCCCCATCGCGTGCTCCACCGGCCCCAGACCGTCGCGCGGGTCGAGCGGTGCCAGCGAGACGGCCGTGACGTTCCTCTTCACGGTGATCGAGTGCAGCGCCGGCGGCAGCGGTGTGCCGTCCGGCAGGATGCGCGTGCCGGGGTCGGCCGGGCGCATCGAGTTGCGGATGACCACCGGGATGGCGCGCTCGACGGCGGGGAGGATCGTGTCCGGATGGATCACCTTCGCCCCGAAGAAGGCCAGCTCGCGCGCCTCGGTGAAGGTCACCTCGGGGACCACCTTCGCCGCCGGTACCACGCGCGGGTCGGCGGTGAGGATGCCGCTGACGTCGGTCCAGATCTGGATCTCCCGAGCGCGAAGCGCGGCGCCCGCCAGCGCGCCGGTGTAGTCCGAGCCGCCGCGGCCGATCGTCGTCGTGACGCCCTCGGCGGTGGCGCCGACGAACCCCTGGGTTATCACCACATCGTGAGCATCGAGCATCGGGAGCAGATACGGTCCGGCCGCCTCGTCGATCCTCGCCATGATCGGGGCGGCGCAGGTGAACGCATCGTCGGTGATGATGAACGCGCGGCTGTCGGCAAGCGCGGCGCGGTGCCCATCGGCTCGAAACGCCGCGGTCAGAAGGATGGAGGAGAGCCGTTCGCCGTAGGAGGCGAATTGATCCGTCGAGCGCGGGCTCAGCTCGCCGAGCAACACCACGCCGCGGACCAGGCGCTCGATCTCTTCGAGCATCTCGGCAAGCGCGCCGCGGCAATCGTGGTCGTCCGCGCAGAGCTCCCGCGCGATCCCGAGGTGGCGCTCGCGGAGGTCGGCCACCAACGCGAGCGCATCGTCCAACCGCGCTTCGGCGCAACAGCGCGCGCAGGCGAGCAGCATATCGGTCACACCCGCGCATGCGGAAGTCACCACCACGGCCCGGCCGCCGCTCTCGGCCGCCACGATGCTCACAACGCGGCGCATCGCCTCGGCGTCGCGCACGGATGTGCCGCCGAACTTCATCACCACCGGGGTCGAGTTCACGCCATCGGAGCCGCCGTTCGTACCGATCATTCTTCTTCCGCCGTGTTGCGATCCTCGTCATCGTCCGGGGCGTTGCCGATGCCCGGCGCGGCGCCCGTCCCGTTCGCCGTACCGCGTGCGGGATCGAACGCGGGCTCGGCCTCCTCACGAACGGGCTTCGTCAGGATCTCCTCGGCAATCAACCACTGCACCATCTCCTTGACGGCCGCGAGGTTCTGCTTGTACAGATAGGCGAACCGCCACTGATCGATCGGCGCGCGCCAGGCCTCCACCACGAACGCCTGCTCCATGGAGATCTGCCCCTCGTTCTTCACGATGGCGAGCGCCGCGTCGAGGAACGGCGAGCCGTCGTCCTGCGTTATGCTCTCGGCGGAGAAGAAGTAGTTGTCCTGTTCAACGAGATCGCAGATCAGGAAGCCGCGCCGATTCGGCAGCAGGTCCGGGAGAAAGGCAAGGCTGACGCGATACGGAACGTCATCCGCGCCCCAGAGATCGTTCCAGACAGGCTCGTCGTTTGCGCGCAGCCATTCAAAGAAGGCAATCTCCTTGCTCGGCAGCAACATCAGCGCGGTGTTCCCGTAGAGCGCCACCAGTTCCTCGGCCTGCTCGCGCGCGAGCTCGGCGATCTCCGCCTCGGTCACCTGCACCGATTGAATCCCTTCGCCCACGGGCCGAAGGCGTTGGACAAGTTCGTTGAACAGTTCGGTAGTCATCAGCATGTTCTTACAAAGTTCAACGCCGATCCCGAAACGAAACGTCCGGTCCGGCGCGTCGTTGCCACAGACGAGCGGCAACGGCCAAATATACGATCGCCCGCGCCACGGCCTATCACCGTGCGCCGTTACCGTGCGCCGTTACGGTGCGCCGTCATCGTGAACGATAACGGGACGCACCCGGGTGCTCGGCGCGCGCGCGCGGCCCCGGTATCTTTCACGGGTGTCCCATCCGTGGGTGCCTCAACATGGATGCCCCATCTCGCGGGTGCTCCGCCGTGGGCGCTTCCGCATCATGACGATCATCACACGCCGATCGGGCCGCTTCGTTCCGATCCGTCGTGAATACTTCAGCAATCGACCCATGATCATCTCTCGCTTCCTGCATATCGGCGTCTTCGCCCTGCTCCTTGCAAACGTCACCGTCCTGCGGGCGGACGCCGTCGATCAATTCGTGACGCAGGGGATCGACCAGATGTACGCCGTGCAGTTCGACGCGGCGGCGCAAAGCTTCGACAAGGCGATCGCCGCCGGGCGCGACGATCCGCGCGGCTACTTCTATCGCGCCAATGTGCACCTGTGGAGCTATCTGTTCGATCGCCGTCCGCAGCAGCTCGATCTCTTCTTCTCGATGAACGACAAGGCGATCGCGGTGGCCGAGCGGCGCCTGGGGAGCAACGGCGATGACTCGCGCGCGAAGCTTTTCCTGGGAATGGCGTACGGCTACAAGACGATCGCCAACGCGCGGGCCGAGAACTTCATGGCCGCGGCGCTCTCGGCGCGCACCTGCTACGACAAGTTGAACGATGTGGTGCACGAGAATCCCCGCGCCTACGACGCCTACCTCGGGCTCGGGCTGTTTCACTTCCTGTTCGGTTCGGTGCCGAAGGCCGCGCAGTTCCTCGCCGGCCTGAACGGTATCAAGGGGGACGCAAAGCTGGGGATCAGGGAGATCGAGACGGTGGCCGCTCGCGGCACGTACTTCCGGAACGACGCGCAGTTGATCATCGCGCTGCTGAACATCTACTACCTCAACGATCTGAACAAGGGGGTCACGGCGTTGGAGGGGCTGGCGAAACGTTATCCGCGCAACGTCGCGATGTTGTACGCGATCGGCAACGCCTACGCGACGCAGAATCAGCCTGACCGCGCCATCCCGTACTTCGAGCGCGTGATAGCGCAGTCCAACGGCGACTTCAAGGTGATCACCGACATGAGCCTTGCCCGCTGCGGCGTCGCATGGTTCGTCAAGAACGACATCGCGCGCGCCAAGCCGTATCTGCAGCGGTTTCTGAAGAATTCCAACGAGAAGATCTTCCGCGCCTACGCCTGGTATGTGCTCGGCCTCTGCTTCGAGATCGGCGGGAGCCGCGACAATGCGTTGAAGGCCTACGAGTATGTCGCCAAGAGCCCGACGCTCTCCGGCGAGGATCTTACGGCGCGGCGCCGCGCGGCGTTGCTCGCCAGGACGCCGCTCACAGCCAACGATATCGCCGTGTTGCGGGCGATGAACGCGGCGGAGGGATCGCGATTCGACGAGGCGATTGCCGCGGCCGGGGCGCTCGTGGGGCGGCGCGATCTGAAGCCGGCGCAGAACGCCCAGGCGTATCATGCGCTCGGCATCGGACTTCAGGGGAAGGGGCAATACGCGAAGGCGGTGGAGGCGTACAAGACCGCGATCAATCAGGGGCGCCATTCGGAGACATGGATTGCTCCCTTCAGCTACATGCACATCGCCGAGTGCTACCTGAAGCTCGGCGACCGGGAGAAGTGGCGCGCCAACCTGGACCTCGCGCGCGGCTACCACGGCTACGACAACGAACCCCAGTTGCGCTTCATGCTGGAGCGCGACGTGACGATGATCGACTAGGGCAGGCACAGCGGCGCCGGCTGCAACCACGCGGCACCGGCGGATCCGATTCGCTCCGGTGCATCCGGCGCGGGCGTTGTACGTTGCCCCCATGCCCACCTGCGGCCGATCGGGTGACCGCGGGCGTTCACGCATCATGTACTCACGCTTCGCCGTGAACAGACTCAGATATCGCGTGGCCACCAGCCTCGACGGCTACATTGCCGGACCGTCGGGCGAAAACGACTGGATGATGATGGACTCCGCGTTCGACTTCGGCAAATTCCTCGGCGAGTTCGACACGGTTCTGCTCGGCCGCCGAACGTACCAGGAGGCGGCACGGCACCGTGGGGACCGTGCCGGGGATGTGGTCCGTCGCCTTCTCACGCACGCTCATGCAGAAGGACCATCTCGAGACGATGATCGCGTCCGATGATGTCCTGGAAGTTGTACGCGGCGGCAGAGCGCGCTCGAGGCGGGACGTACGGCTGATGGGCGGCGGCGGGCTGTTCAGAAGCCTGCTCGATGCGGGCCTTGTCGATACGTGGAGGTGGTCGTCATTCCGATCCTGCTGAGCGAGGGGGGGCCGCTGCTCGCGCCGGGGGGACGCTCCGGTCCGCTCCGTCTCACCGAATGCCGCCCGCTCCCCTCCGGTATCGTGATGCTCTCCTACGCAACCGACACAACCGCTGCCGAATGGACCGTCGCTCGAAACGCATCGTGGTTGCGGCGCTCTGTCCGTGTGCACTCGGCGCGGCAGCGGCCATCTGGGTGGTGCTCGACGACTCGCCGGGGGGCGATGTCGCCGACGTATCCGGCGGCCGACGGTGATGCGCGGCCGGCGCGCGAGGCGCGCACGGGGTTGCCGATCATTGCGGCGATCGATCGGTACCGCCAGGGGCACGGCGTATTTCCTGACCATGCAGCGGATCTGCGGCCGTATCTTCCCGATGCGCGGATCGTTGAGCCGGTCGATCGAATCGACAGGTGGTTCTACTCGTGTGCGCGGGGATCGAGCGGGTACACTCTCTCGTTGAAGCTTGGGTGGGATCCCGCCCTCGAGTATCACCGTGATGGCGACCGGCGGTACTGGGTCTTCAATCCCGGTGACGGAAGCATCGAGCGGGCCATCGATCTGCGGCCATGACGCCCGCACACGCGCGGCGTCGACCCGGTCGATTCGTTCATTCCAACCGTTCCGGAGAGATCGCATGCGAACGCTCCCGAAGGACGTCTCCGAGTTCCTCGCGGCACGGCGGATAGCCGTTGCCGGGGTCTCACGCACGGCCGGGCAGCCGGCCAACGCCATCTACAAACGCCTGCGCGAATCCGGCCACGATGTCTACGCCGTCAATCCGAACGCCGACGAGGTCGAGGGGGAGCCCTGTTATCCCGATCTGCGCTCGATCCCCGGCGGCGTCGAGGCGGTGATGATCGTCACGCATCCGGATATCTCGGCCGCGATCGTCGAGCAGTGCGCCGCGCTCGGCATCGCGCGCCTCTGGTTCCACCGTTCGTTCGGGGATGGGAGCGTCTCGCCCGACGCCCTGGCCGCGTGCGAGCGGCACGGCATTCGTCCGATCGTCGGGGGCTGCCCGATGATGTACTGCGAGCCGGTGGACATCGCGCATCGATGCATGCGGTGGGTTCTGAAGCTGCAACACAAGGTGCCGGCGTAGGCGCGTCCGTATCCGATCATATTTCCCGATGGAACACTCGCTCACCGAATTCCCGCTTCCCAACGGTTACGTTGCGCGTGCCGTTTCGTTCGATGCGTATCGTGAACTCTGTGCCCGGCTGGAGCCACGTGTCTTCGGCGACTACTTCACGTTCGACGTGCGGCGCTCGCTCAGCGAGGAACGGCGCGCCGAGATCGACCGATGGACCCGGGTGCGGGATTCGCTCTTCACGCTCTGCCTGGGGATCTATCTGGGGACGGAGCCTGCCGGCTGGCACTTCTCGCACCAGAACACAGAGGGGGGAGTGGTGATGCGCGATACCGGCCTGCTGCCGGAGCATCGAGGCAAGGGGATCTACTCGTGCCTCGTGCGGCTGCTGCTGGAGGAGTTCCGGCGCCTCGGGTTCGACCACGTCGTGAGCGATCATCGCGCCACCAACAACGCCGTGATCATCCCGAAGCTGCGCGCGGGCTTCCTGATCCACGGGCTGCAGATGGACGAGTACGGGGTCACGTTGAAGCTGATCCATCCCTTCAACGAGGCCTTCCGCGAATCGCTCCGCGTGCGAAGCGGAGAGATACGTCCTGCCGGAATGATCGCGGAGCTGATGGGCCTGCGACCGGAATCGAACCGATGAGAATCAGCGGCCGAAGGCCGCCGCCGTGCGACGTTGCCCTGCAACGCCCTGCGGTGTTACCATGAATGTCCGCTTATACTTTCGCTCATGATTTCGACACGTGATCTCAGCCGACTTCCCGACCTCGACACGTTCCGGCGCCTGACGCGCTCGCTTGCGATGTTGGATGCGATCGTCGAGCCGGAGTGGGAGTTCCGCTACTATTCGTTCAACGCCTCGTGGGGCGACGGCCTGATGATGGCCTCGATGCGCGACGGCTCGGGGAACGGCTGGTTCGCGCTGATCTGCGAGGAAGGGATCGCCGTCAGCGGGCTGGACCTCGACACTCCGATGTATCGACCGGACACACCGCCGCCGGGCCTTTTCGACGGGCTTCCCGCCGTCTTCGAGGAGAACTTCCTGCACGAGCCGGCGTTCGACACCGCCAACAGCACGTTCTGCATCTGGCGTCTCAAGGGGGACGCGGCCTGGTCGCGCGGGACGACGACGCTCCCCGCCGGGAACGATCCCGACGGCTCGGCCGGCCTGCTCGCGCTGCTGAACGGCGACCCGGGGGCGTACGTCGATTTCGTTGCCGAGTACTACGAGCAGGAGATCCTGCGCGAGGACGTCGAGACGGTGTATCGCCACGAGGCGCTCACGGAGGATCTTGTCGAACGTCTGAATCCGGGGCTCGAGATCGAGGAGCTTGTCGAGGACGTGGAGCAGATCGGTTACCCCGACGCCGCGTAGACGATCCCGCCGCCGATTGCACGAAGGGCGCCCCGCTGATCGCGAGGGCGCCCTTCGTGTTTTCGATCGGCGGGAATCGGTCATCGGCGCCGCTTCCCGCGAGGGGCGATCCCCGCTGCTACTTCCGAAGCAGCATCGTGCTCGTCTTCGTCCACATGCCCGACTCCAGCCGGCAGTAGTACAATCCCGACGGCTGCGCGCCCGCATCCCACGTGATCGTGTACTTGCCGGAACGCATCGGAGCGTCGAGCAGCGTCGCCACCATCCGTCCTCCCGCATCGTAGATCGTCAGCTTCGTCGGGCCGTCCAGCCCGATCGCGAAGGAGATCTCCGTGGAGGGGTTGAACGGGTTCGGATGGTTCTGGTCCAGCGCGTAGGTGGTGCCGCCGGTCCACTCGATGAGCCGAAGGTTCACGCCGCACACCGGGTCCACCACGATGAGCCCCGGCGTGGGGTTCACCACGGCGCACGGGCGGTCGCGCAGCTCCACGGTGAACGGCAGCTCCGAACGATCCACGCGACCGAGGAACAACCGGAACGTCGGGCGAAGCAGATCCCCTGTGCCGGTGAGCCATGTGCCGGGCGGCGCCTCCATCGTGACGCGATACGTTCCCCTCGCGGGGTCGGCCGTCAGGGCGGTGGCAGTCCATCCCTGCAACAGCGTGCCGTTCGTCATCGAGGCGATGTCCTGCGCCGCGAGCGTCCCATTGGTCAGTTTCACCGCCCGCTGATCGTACTGCAGGTTGATCGTGAGCGCCGTGGCCTTCACGTCATCCAGCGGTTCGTGGAGCACGAGCGGCGTCACGAGCTGCGTGCCGGGCAAGCCGTGATAGTCGCGGCCGATGGATGCCGGCACCGCGACGGCCCTTCCGGCGCCGACCAGCGGCGCGTCGGCGGCCGGCACCACCGAGTTGTCGCGTGGATTGACCACATCGAACGAAACCGACCCGGTGTAGCTACGCGCGGCCTTCGGGGTGAACCGCGCGGGTATCCGCAGCGGCACGTTCGGCGCAAGCGTGGCCGGGAGGCCGAGCGTTGCGGTCGACAGGATGAACACGCCGTCCGGATCGTTCAGCCGCACGCCGCGGAGCGTGAGCGGCTCGGAGCCGGTGTTCGTGATCTCCACGTCCCCCTCCGGGGCATCACACGTGAGCACCGTGCCGAAGTCGTATCCACGCGTCGCCAGATCGGCGGTGAAGCTGTAGCCGGTCAGCACGTTCGTCGAATCGTCGCACAGCGAGTGGTCGCCGATGAAGGCGACGCGCGCGGTGCGCGTGCCGGGAACCTGCGGACGGAACTGCACGTCGATCGTCCGCGTCTCGCCGGGTGCCATCGTCCATGGGAAGGCGCCGGCGCCGGTGAACTGCGCCGGATCGATGAAGAAGTTCGCGGGGTCGTCCATGATCTTCACTCCGGTGATCGTCAGCGTCCGCGTTTGCCTGGCCGTCAGGGTCACCGTTCCCGGTATCGGGGCGGTTCCGTCGGGCGGAGCGCTCGGCCCGCTGAACTTCGTGGTGCCGAAATTGAAGCCGGTGATCGCGCCGTGCGATTCGATCCCCCGCCCCTCAAGCCGCGCCGATATCACCGAGCCGGCCGTCGTCTTCAACACCACATCGCAGGCATACGGCCGCTCGCTCTGCGGATAGAAGAGCACGGCCTGCGTCAGGGGCTTTGCGTTGCCGGCCTTCAGGATGTCGCCGGCCTGCACCGTCGTTCCGCGGAAGCCGTTGTCGAAGGCGAAGTACGGCGCGTCGTCCCCTTCGAGCGTCAGCGATGCCACCTCGTCGTCGGAGCTTCCTTCGTTGTCGATCACCACGGTGCCGTGATAGACGTCGGCGGAATCCTTGGTGCAGGCATTGCGCGAGCGCACCACCCAGCGGTCGTGCCAGTCGTAGCCGGTGATCCTCGGGCCCGGCTCTATCACCATCGCGGTCCAGACCGACGTGTCGCGCACGTCGCGGGTGTTCGCCGAGGTCCAGGCAACAGTGCTCTGCCGGCCGAGCGGAGCAGGCCCGGGGTCGAACGTGACGTTGATCGCGATCTCCTCGTTCGCTTTCAGCACGCGTCCTTCGAGGGCCTGGATCTCCGCCGGGTCCACCTTGAAGAGCGGGTTCGGCCATGTGATGATCGAGTTCGGATCGGCCGGATCCTTTCGATGGAAGCGGATCTCTCCGGTTCCGATGTTCCGGATGTGCATCGGCTTCGTTCGCGGCGGGTCGCTCTTGGTCGGATCCGTCCGCCGCACGAAGACGCCGAACGGGACATCGTCCACGTAGATCACCGGGCGCGCGGTCTCGGTGATCAACGGCAGCTTCACCTGCACGCACTCGAGAATCGCCTTCAACGTGTCCACGTACCGTGCGTTGTCGACCGCGGGAGTGGAGCTTATCTCCACCAGCATGGACGCATTCGGGGCCAGCACGGTCGGCACCGCCGGCACCGAGCGAACGATCGCGTATCCCTGATTGCCGTCGGCGAGCCGAAGCGCGATCACCTTCACCGGGCGGTTCAGCGGGTTGGTGAGCTTGACCGTCTTGGCAACCGGGAGCCTCGGCGTCAGCGTGCCGAAGTTCAGCTCCGCGGCCGGCTCAACCAGCAGCCGTTCCGCCTGGTAGGTGTAGGGTACCCTCCAGACCTTCCCCGTGCGATCCTTGATGATCACCACGGCCGAGGCATCCTGCAACGGGTCGATCGGCTCCACGCGCACCTCGGCCTGCCATGCGCCGATGATGTCCGCCAGCCTGTTCGGCTTTACCGCAACCAGCCGTGCGTTCTGTCTGGTGCCGGGATCGAGCGTGACCGAGCGCAGCCCGACCGGGGTGGCATTCACCGCGCGGATGCGGATCACCAGCGCCGTGCAGTCGGTGTCGCTTTCGATCAGCAACGAGTCCGGAGCGCTGAGCACGCACCGCGACGGAGCGAGCGGGTAGCCGTAGGCGAGCGCGGCGTACTCCTCGAACTCGCAGGGGTGCGCGATCCTTGGCGCGCCGATGCCGCCGCCACCGGCCGTGCTCGCCTTCCCGTCCTCCCTGCGGCGTGTTCCGCCGGGGCGGTACTTCTCCTCGCCGCGATGCTCACCGAACACCACGCCCGTGAACTTGCCGTCGGTGCGTGAGTACAGCCAGTGATCCTCGCCGGGCGTGACGCTCATCGTTCCCCAGACCAGATCGGTGCCGGGGATCCGTCGAATCAACGGAAAGATCGAACCGTTCTCGCGCTCCAGCGACTTGGCCGTGGTGGTATCGGTAACCACGCTGATATAGTGCTGCATGCCGCTCGGATTGGTGGGGGCATAATACGGGGCGAAGGATGTCCACTGCTCGCGCGGCACCACCTCGGCCATGTATGCAGCCCATCCCTCGAACTCCTGCGCCGGCACTCCGAACGGCGTGGGGACCGACGAGATCTGCCGGATGATCGCCGAAGAATGCATCATCACCATCGACGGATCCTTGGTCTCGAAATAGACCGCGGCCGCATCGCCGATGGAGAACTCCATCTGGGAATCGAGCCTGGGGATCTTGAAGGGATGCTGCTTCGTTCCGCCCGGCTGCACGCGGAATCCCTCGGCGTTCGCGTGTCCGCTGGTATTGTAGACGCGCGCGAATTCACGATGCCGTTCGGCGACCGCGCCCGCTCCGGGCCGGCGCGGATCCCACGTGGGGAACCATGCGAATCTGGTCCCGTGCTGCTCCACCGGCGGCAACCATTCGAGGAGCATGTTCTTGTACGCATTGTCCTTCAGGCCGAAGTCGTCGAATATCACGCGCGCGCGGGTGTTGCCGCTCATCACGCCGACCGGTTTTGTGGACTGGATGACGCTGGCGGCGATGTCGTCCTGAATTTCGGCGTCCGGGCCGACGTCGACGCGGCTCTGCACCTGGTACACCTCTCCCTCGTTGAGCGTCACGACGACGGCGCTCTGCGGATTGTCGAGATATCGTATGCCCGGAGGGGGCGTTATCGTGACCAGTGTGTTGTCGTATGCCGCCACCACCAGAATTTCCGCGGGGGCCGGGCGCGGCGTGTGGGGGATCTTCACCTCGTCGGCAACGCCGATGTCGTTGATCACCTCTCCGGGGATGCAGGCGGCATAATATTTCGTCCCCCAGTTCTCCACAGCGATGGGCGTCCATGCCTCTGCGCTCTGATCGGTGAGGTGGTACATGTAGAGGGAGATCGGGTAGTCGGGCTCCACCTTGATCCCTCTTTTCATCACTCTGTTGATCGTCGTGACGGCGGGGTTCCCCTCGAACGTGTAGACCTTGAATTTCCCGGGCTGCAGGTTTACAACGTCGGTCAGGCTGCCGTTGACCCAGATTCTCACCGTGTTCGGAACGGTCGAAAACATCCAGAGCGATAATTCGCCGACGAATTTTCGATTCGGGAATCGCGGGTCGATGCGGTTCCCCGTCGTGTCCGGATACGCGATGTAGTAGGTGGTTCCGGCACAACGATCATCAGAAATGTTCGGAAGCTGCGCCGTCGCCGTGTTGAGGGCGAGGAGCATCCAGCATGTTACGGTGAAGGCAATGGCCCGGCGCAACACGCCTCGCGGGTGTCGAGTAAAACAGTACATGGATATGAATTTGTTGGGCCGGAGTATGAATTGCGGAGTGAAACAAACGCATGCCGGTGCGCCTTTCTCCATGCTTCCTCGCCGGCGCATCACCGTCATCGATGTGGTAATCCCATCGCGTTCGGTTCGCGCCGATCTTCAACCGTGCTCCGCCGTTTCAGCTGGACTTGCCGGTGAGCGCGATGGCGGAGCGCGCACGGTGATCGTTGAGAATACAGACCGGAATGTTCGACAAATGTCGCGCGGCCGGCGAATGACGGACGATATTCTCCGCGCGAAGTTCGGTGCGTTTCTACGACGCCGGACCGCGCCGCGGTGTTCGGTACGGCTCACAGCGTATTCCCGGCCTGACGCGATGCGGCCGGACCGTATGCGTTGATGTGATTCGCGTGGTGGACGATATGGTGCACGACGGGCGCCGGGTTTCGTGACATTCCCTTACCGACATCGCGTCGTTGTTCCGTAACTCACGGGGGAGGACGCCGTAGCGGAGCACTTCGATTTGCGAACACCGATTTCCGTGGATGATGCGCGGTGCGACATCAATGGGCGCGCTCAAATCACGGCATCGAGAAACGCTCCGATCAGCCGGACGCGTCCGTGGCTCGGCGCGCGGGACTTGGCGGCACGGCCTTCTGGTCGGCACGATTCGCGGCGCCCTGCCCGACTCATTTCTTCACGACAATACAGAGAACTCGATCATGGGGTTGACGATATCGGTCGGCGTGCTCGCCGACTTGCTCACGAACGATCCGGACGGGGCCGCGTGGTTTCAGTCCGAGCTTTCCGCCGCCAACCAGTTGCTGGAGGCGGAGGGTATTCCAACGCATCAGGAGCCCCGGCAATTGCCGCCGCTCGTGTACCGCGCCGAGGTGGATTCGATACCGTATTCGTTCCTCCACTATCTGCGTCGGGCCTATGCGCATCGGCGGGTCGATCCGGCCTGGCATGCCGTGCCGCTCGACGACTCCGTCGATCCGACGGCCGATCCGGTGCTCCAGGAGGAGACCGCGATGATGACGAGCCATCTGCTCTGCCATTCGGATGCCGAAGGGTTCTACCTGCCGGTCGATTTCGACGAGCCGGTCTTCGAGGCGATCGGGGGGAGTGTGCAGGGGGGAATCGTTGGATCGGCGCAGCGGTTGATGGACGAGCTGTGCACCGTGGCCGCCTCCATCGACATCATGCTCTCGGCCGATCGAACGCTGCCGGACGCCGAGGCGGCGCGCATCAACATGCTCGTGGCCGCCGGGACCGGACTGCATCGCGAGCTTGCGTCGTGGCTGCTGCTCTTCGAGGCCGCGCGGCTGAGCCTGGCGTATCGTACCGCGATAGTCTTCGGGTAGGGTGGATCCGGGGCCGCGTTCTTTTCCTCTCAGAACGTCACGCACAGCCCGTTGGCCACCAGCAGATCGAATCCCTTGACGCCTGGGGGCGGCTCGTTGTCGTAGCGGTGGCGCGCCGAGGTGTTGAACTCCAGCAGGTCGGAGAGCTTCACGCCAAGGGAGGCCTCGGTGAGCAGGCGGTAGTCGTGCGGATGCGCCACCGCGAACTGTGCATAGGTGGTGGCGTTGAAGCGGAGGAGCGGCCCCGGGGTCCAGGCGATCGCGAGATAATTCGTGGAGCGGACCAGATCCGTCGCCTCCGGCGGCTTCGAGGCGATGCGCTCGCGTTCGTACATGCCCGCCGCGCCGATGTGCAGCGCGAACGAGCTTCCGGCGTCGCGTTCGTCGGCCAGCGTGATCCGCACGCCGCCGCCGCCGAGCGTGCGATTGCGGAGGAGGATGAAGTCGTTGAACTCCTGTTGCGCGAACGCCTCGGCGCCGAGCGTCGGGTTGAACGCATAACTCAGCCGCAGATGCGCGAAGCCGTCGTTGCGAAAGAGGGCGTCGCCGCCGGAGCCGCGCCCGTATCGCCCCACGAGGAAGCCGTACAGATCACCGCTCAGATAATCCAGTCGATAGTATGCGGCCAGGAGGAGGAACTGCGCGTTGCCGTCCTGATAGGCGAAATCCAGACCGATGCGATGATGCAGGCCGGGGGAGATCGTGTCGCGGCGCATCGCCTCGGTGTTGACCTGGGCGTGTGACGGCATGGTTGTCGCGATGCCGAACGCCGCGAGCCCGGGGAGCAGAAGAGCCCCGATGCGCCCGATGGAGCGAGGCGCGGTGAGGGCCGCCGGTAGCAGTATGATCATGACGGAGGATCCTCCATTGTCGTCGATTCGGTGCGAACATACCACGCGCGTGCCGGAGAACCGTGGGGACGCTTTGGGGGGCGCGGTTCAATTCGAGCAAGATAGAAGAAGCCCCCCTTCGCCGGGCATGGTATTATTGTACCATCACGGACCCACTGCCGTGTGATTGATTCCTCCCCGCATTTTCCCCAATTCTCGAACGCGAACATCTCGCTGGGTGTGCTGCGCTCTCTGTTGCGCGCATCCAGAGGAACCCTGTTGCCTTTTCACATCGTCGGCGGCGCTTCGCGCTGTCGAGTATTACTCACATCATCTGTACACTTCAGGAGAACAATCATGGGTATGAGAACAACGAAGTTCGCCCTCGCCACGGCACTGGTCGCCGTTGCTCTGCTGGCCGCCTCGAATGCGGCCGTTGCCCAATGCCCCTCTCTCGGGCTTCCGATCGGCACGTCGCTTACCTGCATCGCGCTCGCCACGAAGACCATCACGCCGCTTCCGGTGGTGAAGGATCCGAAGCTGCCGAACGATCAGCGCAACGACAATCTTCTGGACGGCGCGCAGGAGGCCGCGATCCCGGCGCAGACGTTCACGTCGAACGGCACCGGAACGTTCTCGGTGGCATCGACGGGGATCGGCACTCCCTGCTCGGTGAATCTCACGCCGACGGCGATCTCGCTCACCGGCAGCAATGCAACGCTCGGCACGATCACGACCACGCTCAGCGCAACCGGCGCCCCGACGACGACGATCACCTCGAACCAGGCGAACACGGAGTTCCCGGCCACGGGGAACATCTACTTCAACGTGTCGGTGACGATCAGCAGCCAGCCGGGGAAGACGTTCACGTCGAAGACGGCGATCCAGCTTCAGAACACGAACCTGAATTCGTTCAATCCGCACGTCAACGAAACGTACACGCAGGTCGGTACGGTCACGCTCAATGACGCGACCGGCACCGGCGCGTATACGATCAGCGGTCTGTCGGTGACGTTGAACTGATCGAAGCGTCGAGTCTTCGATCCATTCGATCCGAACACGGCCGTGCGGTCCCCACGATGGGATCGCACGGCCGCGTCGTATCCGGCGCCCGGGCTTCGGACGATATGCCGTCGGCCGTCGCGGTTCCCGACGTTGCGGCTTCGGTCGTTGCGGCTTCGGTCGTTGCGGCTTCGGTCGTTGCGCGGCGGAGTGTAGATTGCGCATCACGATGACGAGCACAGACACGACGCCCGACGCCGCCGAACCCCGCCTGTACCGGCTGCATATCTTCAGCGACTTCGACGGCACGATCTCGCCGGTCGATATCGGCCATGCGCTGTTCGATCGCTTCGGCGCGCAGGAGCCGTGGAACTCGATGCTGGAGCGCGGCGAGATCGGGATCGAGGAATATTGGGAGGCAATGGTCCGCGAGCTTCGCGTTCCGCTGAGCGACGCGCTGATCGACGACTTCCTGCGCGAGCTGCCGGTCGATCCCGGCTTCGCGGATCTTCTCGCGCTTGCACGCGCGGAGGAGATACCGCTGACGGCGGTGAGCGATGGGCTCGACCTGTACATCGCCCCGTACCTGGCGATGCACGGCGCGGCGGATCTGCCGTACTTCTCGAACAGCGGGCGCATCACCGCCGATGGGGGGCTCGTGCTCGGGTTCCCATCGAAGGCCGAGGGATGTTGCCGCCGCTTCACGATCGCCTGCAAGCGGAACATCGTGCTCGGCTGTGCGCACCCGGATGCGCGGATCGTCTACATCGGCGACGGCATCAGCGACACGTGCGCGGCCGAACATGCGGACATCATCTTCGCCAAGGGGAGGCTGGCCGCCCACTGCAATCTGCACCGCCTGCCGCACTATCCGTTCAAGACATTGCACGATGTGGAACGCCGGCTGCGCGCATTGCTGGACCGCCGCCGGATCCGCCCGCGACATCAGGCGGCGCTGCTGCGCAAGAGCGCGTGGGAGAGCGAGTGAAGAAGAAAGTATGAAGGATGAAGTATGAATGATGAATGATGAATGATGAATGATGAATGCGGAATCGCGTTGAAGCAGGGGCCTGCCACCCGCGACTCGGCACTCGCGACTCGCCACACGCACTCCG
>CAZJYH010000026.1:11017-17793 GCA_964549365.1 uncultured Alphaproteobacteria bacterium | reverse complement strand
CGCGTACAATTGCGATATCAGGCTCCTTTTTTGGAGCGTACCGTTCTTCATTGCACAGTAATGCCGTCCGCTTGAATGGTGCGCTCCGGAGCTATCGGTCGTAGCGCGCGCGCAGTTCTACAGATAGGTGCCCCCCGACAGGGGCCGGGGCCTCTCGGCCCGCTGGGGGCCGGATGAACGTGGCATCGCGGAGTATTGCAATTATGCAGACACGCTCCCAAGCATACCGGTGCCGTTTCCGTGACCGGCGATCCGCTCAGTACTTCCCCCAGAACCCGCGATACGCATCGTTGACGAGGATCTCCGCCGCACCGGTTGCGATGTCCAGGATCTTGATCGCGCCGACATCCGAACGTCCGGACCCCGCGGCCGTCTGGCTGGTGTAGAGAATCTTGCGGCCGTCCGGCGACCAGACCGGCGCGAAGTCGTTGACCGCCGTTCCGGGCGTCAGGTTCTTCCGTTCGGTGCCGTCCGCGTTGATGACGAAGATGTCGCTCGGGTAACCGGTCCATGCGATCCGCAGGCCGTCCGGCGACCAGGTCGGGTCCGCATCGCCGTTGAGGTCGTCGGTAAGCTTGCGCGCCTGCGCCGAGCCGTCCGCGTTGACCACGTAGATGTCGGTCTGCCCTCGATCATCCCTCCCAACGTACACGATCTTCGAATCGTCCGGGGAGAACTCCAGCTTCGAGCGCCCCTCGACATCGCTTTGCACGCCCGTGGCCACGGCAAAGATGCCCGACCCGTCGACCTTCGCGACATAGAGCTTGTCGTCGGAACCGTAGAACGCGATGCGCGTGCCGTCGTGACTGAAATCCGCGATCCCCTCATACTCCGCGCTGGTGCTGAGCACCTGCGGCGAGGTGCCGTCGGCGTTGGCCAGCACCAGCCGATGCGCGGCCGTGCTGTAGGCGATGCGCGTCGCATCCGGTGAGAGCACCGGATACGAGACGGCGTTGTCGAGCGAAGTGGAACGCGCGATCTCCTTCACGTTTCCCCCGTTCAGATCGGCCACCATGATCCGGTACAGATCGGTGCGGCTTTCGAGGAGCCAGGCAATACGGCCGGCTCGCGGCGAGGTGGCCAGGCGCGCGCTGTCGAGCACCCTGGATGTCGTGGTGGAGCCGGGGGTCGCGCGCAGGATGTGCTCGACGCCGACAGCGCCGGAGTCCTTGGTGGAAACATAGATCCATTCGGTCCGCGCGGTGGTGGATGGCCCGGCCGGTTGTGAGTCACACGCGGCAAGGATGCACGCGCTCAGGCCGAGGGCAAGACATGGTAGAATCGCTCTCATTCTCGTCCACTGGAATTGATGAAGAGTTGTCCCGTTCGCCGAGCCGATCCCCGGAGATCTGTGTCGATGCGGCACGGTGACTGCATGCCGGAGCGGGAGTATTGCAGAAGCCGGAAGATAGAACCGGCATGTGGGACGATCCTATACCCTGTCGAACGGACGCCGCGGCCCCTTCGGGAGCCACGTCGCGGATTCAACGGCGGACAACACGTCCGTCTTCGGAACGTGGTTGATCACGGCCGCTGGAGATTCTCGGGGTGAACGTATCTTGATCGAGTTCCGTCTCATTCGATCGACATGACCGCACAATCCGAAGACCTCCCGAACAACGGCGAGCAGGACGCCGAACGCACCTCGAGCCGCAAGCGCGATCACGTGACGCTCTGCGTCGGCGAGGACGTGACGTTTCGCGCGAAGACCACCGGATTGGAGCGCTACGAGCTGGAACACAACGCGCTCCCCGAGATCGATCTGGAGGATGTGGACACCGGGGTCGAGTTCCTGAACCACCGCTGCTCGATGCCCCTGGTGATCAGCTCGATGACCGGCGGGTACGACGAGGCGGAACGGATCAATCGCGAACTCGGGGAGGTGTGTGAGGAACTGCGCATCGCCATGTGGGTGGGCTCGCAGCGGCAGGCGATCGAGAGCGAACGGCACCTGGAGAGCTTTCGCGCGGCACGACGCGCCGCCCCGTCCATCCCGATCTTCGGGAACCTCGGCGGGGCGGAGATCGCCCGAACCGGCAGCATCGACGCCGTGAAGCGGCTGGCGGACCTCATCGAGGCCGACGCGTTCGCGATCCATCTGAATCCGCTGCAGGAGCTGATGCAGCCCGAGGGAACGCCGCGCTTCTCCGGAGTGTTGCAGGGGATCGAACGAATCGCCTCGGCGGTCGACATCCCGTTGATCGTCAAGGAGGTCGGCGCGGGCCTCTCCGCGAACGTGATACGCCGCCTGCTCGACGCCGGCGTGCGGATCATCGATGTCGCCGGGGCGGGGGGCACAAGCTGGGCCGGCGTGGAGCTTCTGCGCCGTGATCGGAGCGATCGCGACGAGATATTCTGGGATTGGGGCATCGCCACGGCCGACGCCGTTGCCGAGGCGCGCGAAACGTGTGAGACGGGCGGCGCCCTGCTGATCGCCTCCGGCGGCATCACCGGCGCACGCGACACCGCCGTGGCCATCGCGTTGGGAGCGCACCTTACCGCCGCGGCCCGTCCGCTGCTCCAGACGTTGCTCGACTCGGGACCCGAGGCGCTTTCCGATCGACTGCACGTCTGGCGCCGACAACTGCGCGGCATGATGTTCCTCACCGGCTCGCGATCGATCGCCGAACTTCGGCACGCCCGCCTTCGCCGTCGAGCCGCTTCGGAGCCGACATCATAGTCAGCATCCGAACCGACGCCGCGCGCCGGGCGAACAGAACGTATATCAACCCAAACGTATCGACAACGACCTCGTGACGACCTCCTCGATGGATTTCAAGTCCCACTATCAGCACTACAAGACACTGGTGGATGAACGCCTGCGGGATTTCGGCGGCGATCCGCATCCGGCGTCGTTGTACGAACCGACCCGTTACGTGCTGAGCGCCGGAGGGAAGCGGATACGGGCGATTCTGGTGATGCTCGCCGCCGAGGCCGTCGGTGGTGACGGCCGTGCCGCGCTCGACGCGGGCCTGGGGGTTGAGATCCTGCACAACTTCACGCTCGTGCACGACGACATCATGGACAGCGCCGCCACGAGGCTCGGACGCGCCACGGTGCACACGCGATGGGACGAGGGAACGGCCATCCTCGTCGGCGACGTGATGATCGGGCTGGCCTATCGGGGCCTGCTGCACGCGCCGCCGCATCGCGCCATCGAGGTGCTGCGGGCGTTCACCGACGGCATCGTGGACGTATGCAAGGGGCAGGCGCTCGATCGCGAGTACGAAACCCGCGACGACGTCACGCTCGACGACTATCTGCACATGATCGCGATGAAGACCGGGCGCCTGGTGGAGACGGCGGCGGAAGTGGGCGGAGTGATCGGCGACGGATCGGACGCGCAGATCGAGGGACTGCGCTCCTACGCACGGCACATCGGCCTGGCATTCCAGATACAGGACGATCTGCTGGACATCACGGCCGAGGAGGCGGAGTTCGGGAAGCGCATCGGCGGCGACGTGATGGAGGGAAAGAAGACCTACCTGCTGGTGCGGGCACTCGAACGCGCGCACGACGACGCGGACCGTGCCCTGCTGGGCCGCTTCCTTGCCGGCAAGGGGCTGCCGGCCGAGGAGATCCCGACCATGCTGGATCTGTACCGCCGCCTGGGCGTGCTCGACGCGGCGCGCGACGACGTACGCGACTACATCGAACGCGCGACGGCAGACCTTTCGGTTCTACCGGAGACCCCATCACGCGACATGCTGGTGTGGTTCGCGCAAATGTTGATGAACAGAAACGCCTGAGGGATGATCCAACGTACCGTCACCATCCGCAACCGCGCCGGCCTGCACACGCGACCGGCGGCGACGATCGTGAAAAAGGCCTCGCAGTATCGCGCGGAATTCACGATCATCAAGGGGGCCTTTCCAATCAACGGCAAAAGCATCATCGGCGTGATGACGCTTGCGGCGGAGCAAGGTTCCGAGCTGGTGCTCCAGTTCGACGGCCCGGACGAGGAGGCCGCCGCCGCCGACATCGCGGAGTATTTCGAGCGCGGCTTCGACGAGGAGTACTGACGATGCGCGGCCGTGCGGCGTGCTGCCTGACGCATCGCCGACGCCTCAGCCCATCACGACGTCCACCACGCAATCGCCGGTTTCCACCTTGATGGTGCGTGAGGCGCGATCGATGGTCATATCCTTGACCGCGCCGGGACGGATTGCAGGAGCATCCGGGTTCTCGGTGAAGTCCATCAACACCATCCAGTCCTGCTCGGTGAGCATCACCGTCGAGGCATTCCCCTCCTGCATCAAGGGGTAGAACTGCAACACGCGTTCGAGCAGGTTCAGCCCCTGCTTCAAGTGTAGGCTCGGTTCCATCGGAAATCCTGTATTCGTGGACGATTCGGGTTCGGCGACCGCGAAGTTACTGCATCGAGGGCGGTCGCCCCAAGGCCGCGTCGCGGGCGGATGTCGACGGAACCATCTGTAACACGGCCGCGCGTCGTATCTTCACGCCTTCTTCAGACTGAGACATCCGTTCACTTCAGCAGAGACCATGCGCATCGGCTCCGACGTCGCGGGCACGCCAGCATACCAGAAGAACTACGACGCAAACACTCAACTCATTCGCGCGATCGAGGAGCTCTCAGAACGCACACGCGTCGGCGGCGGCGCAAAGGCGCGCGAGCGGCTGCATGCGCGCGGCAAGCTCTCGGCCCGCGAACGGATCGACCTGTTGATCGATCCGGGATCGTACTTCCTGGAGGTCGGGCTGCTGACCGCGCACGGGGAATACGCCGAGCAGGGGGGCGCCCCGTCGGCGGGGGTGGTGACGGGCGTGGGCGTGGTGTGCGGGCGCGAGTGCATGATCGTGGCCAACGACGCCACGGTGAAGGCCGGAGCGTGGTTCCCGCTGACGGCGAAGAAGAACATGCGCGCGCAGGAGATCGCCATCGAGAACCGCCTGCCGGTGATCTATCTGGTCGATTCCGCCGGCGTGTTCCTTCCGATGCAGGACGAGATCTTCCCGGACAAGGAGCACTTCGGCCGGCAGTTCCGCAACAACGCCATCATGTCGAGCCTGGGGATCCCGCAGATCGCCTGCATCATGGGGCCGTGCGTGGCGGGCGGCGCGTACCTGCCGATCATGTCGGACGAGGCGATCATCGTGGAGGGGAACGGCTCGCTCTTTCTCGCCGGGCCCGCACTGGTCGAGGCGGCGATCGGCGAGAAGACGGACATCGAATCGCTCGGCGGCGCGTCGATGCACTGCTCGATCAGCGGCAACACGGACTACAAGGCAAAGGACGACACCGAGGCGATCGCGCTGATTCGCTCGCTGGTGGCGAAGTTCGGACCGGAGCTGGGGCAGCGTCCGCTCTTCGATCGCATCGCGCCCGCATCCCCCGCCTACGACGCCGACGAACTGTTCGGGGCGATCGCGCACGATCGCGCGCGCCCGTACGACAGCTACCAGTTGCTGGCCCGCCTGATCGACAACTCCGATCTCGACGAGTACAAGGCGGACTACGGCAAGACGATCATCTGCGGCTACGCACGCATCGACGGCTGGGCCGTGGGGGTGGTTGCGAACAACCGTAACATCGTGCGCACGGCACGCGGCGAGATGCAGGTGGGAGGCGTGATCTACTCCGACAGCGCCGACAAGGCCGCCCGCTTCATCATGAACTGCAACCAGCGCCATATCCCGCTGGTGTTCCTGCAGGACGTGACCGGTTTCATGGTGGGGACGCGCGCCGAGCAGGGAGGCATCATCAAGGACGGCGCGAAGCTGGTGAACGCGGTGAGCAACAGCACCGTGCCGAAGTTCACATTCATCGTGGGGAACAGCTACGGCGCCGGCAACTATGCGATGTGCGGCAAGGCATACGACCCACGCCTGATCTACGCATGGCCCAGCGCCAACATCGCGGTGATGGGGGGCGCGCAGGCATCGAAGACGCTGCTGACGATCAAGCTGACGCAGCTGGAGAAGGAGGGGCGCACGATCACGGCGGAGGATCAGGCCGCAATGCTGAAGGAGATCCAGGACCGGTACGCCGCGCAGACCAACCCGCTCTACGCGGCCGCCCGGCTCTGGGTGGACGGGATCATCGACCCGCGCGAAACCCGGGCCATCGTATCACGCGGCCTGGCGATGGCCGGCCACAATTTCGACGTGCCCAAGTTCAATCCGGGCGTGCTGCAGGTGTGAGCACGCCGCGATCGCGGCTCCACGGCCCGCGTCACCGACGATGCACGATCCGGGTGACACGACCCGGCGGTGTGACCGCAACGGTGTGACCGCAACGGTGTGACCGCAATGGTGTGACGTCGCCGGACGTTGTTCACATGTCCGGTTCGCTCTATCTTTCCACCCTCTTCGGCGTCTGCACATCAACAGGCAGTGGAGCCCCGGCACGCGCATGCCCACCCTCCATCTCGCCGCAGTTCTCAACGGAGCCCATGATGCAACGACTCTCTCCGCCCACGTTTCCACTCCCCTCCTTGAAGTCGGTGCCGGCGCTCGCCGCGTGCACGTTGGTTGCCTGCGCGGCAGCACTGCACACGACGGCCTGCGCGCAGGATCGTATCACGGGGCCGTGGATCCTGGACTCATCGCGTACCATCGAGGTCTGGCATCTGGGCCAGGGACTCAACACCGAAGCCAATGAGTATGCTCCGGTGCTGAGCCAGGACGGCCTGACGCTTTTCTTCGTGAGCAACCGTCCGGGGGGAAAGGGACTGTACGACGTCTGGTTCTCGACGAAGCCCGCCGAACGCGACGCGGTCTTCAAGAAGACCTGGCTCAACGTCGGCCGGGTCGAC
>CAZJYH010000026.1:0-11007 GCA_964549365.1 uncultured Alphaproteobacteria bacterium | reverse complement strand
GAGGTTGCCGGTGAAACTGAAATAGCCGACCGCGCCGGCAACGATGCCGGAACCGATCAACAGCGCGGGGAATGAGGGGGCGTTGACGCTGGCCGGCGACGCGAAGACGTTCTACACCACCGCCTGCATTCGTCCGGACGGCTCCGGTGATTGCGACATCTACGAGGGCGTGCTGGACGGCGCGAAGGTGACGCGCTTCAGGAACCTGCAGGAGGCGAACTCCCCCGCGTGGGATGCGCAGCCGATGATCTCCTCCGACGGCAACACGCTCCTGTTCGTCTCGACGCGTCGTGGGGCGCGCGGCGACGCCGAGAGCGACATCTTCATGACCACGAAGGATGCCGACGGAGAATGGAGCGATCCGCAGCCGCTGCCGGCACCCATCAATTCGCCCAACCGCGACGACAGCCCATGCATCACGCTGGGCGGCGGCGCGCTGCTGTTCAGTTCGAATCGGCCGGGTGGATACGGCGGGTTCGATATCTACATTGCGCGACGCAAGCCGGACGGCACCTGGGAGGCGCCCCGGAATCTCGGTCCGACGGTCAACACAAGCTTCGACGAGCGGTTCGTGACGGCCACACAGAACGGCGACGAGCTGTACTTCTCCTCGAAGCGCACGGATCTCGGCGCGCAGGGTGAGATCGATCTCTATGGTGCGCGCGTGCTGCGCGCCAAGTAGGCGTTCGAAGCGCTCGATAACGTGAGGGCCGCGAACCGATCATCTCGTCGGTTCGCGGCCCTGTCGCGTGAGGCCCATCGCACCGCGCTTGCATGCGCGGCATACGCAATCGATCGGCCCGAGGGAGCCCGGGTCGTGCCCCGCGATCGACAGTCTCGCCGAAGGAATGGAAGGGGAATCCCCTCCGGCCGGTCGGCATGCCGGCGAGCACACCAGGCTAGCGCTCGCCGGATACGGCTCGTGCCCGACAGGCACGGCGTCTGTCAATCGGAGCGATGCACGTTCCCAGGTGCCTCAGGCCGATCGATGCTGATCCTCCACGCTATCTCTCCGTTGCGTCGGCCGTCTGCTCCACCACAATGTGAACGCCGCGCGAAAGCACGCGCCCTTCCGGCAGATCGTTCGGGAAACGCTCCGCCTGCGCGCCCCCGGTATCGACCACGAAACGGACATCGGACACACCGCGCGCGTCGAGCGCCGCGCGCAACTCCGCGGCGACGTTTGCCGCCCGCTGTCGGGCCAGTTCCGCATTGCGAGCGCTTTCACCGATGCGATCGGCCGAACCGATCACCCTCACAACCGCGCCGGATCGAATGGAACCGACGATCGCCGGTATACGCGCCTGCTGGCCGCGGTCGAGCGCCGCCGCGTCGTAGTCGAACCCGATCAGCGTGTGTATCGCCTGCACATGGTCGCCGCGACGCACGGTCCCACCGTCGACCACCACGACTTTTTTCTCCAGCACCAGCGGCACCGAACCACGCGCCGTCACGGTCGCGCCGGTGGCATCTCGAACGACGAGCTCGGCCGACAGC
This sequence comes from uncultured Alphaproteobacteria bacterium, assembly GCA_964549365.1. GTDB lineage: Bacteria > Bacteroidota > Ignavibacteria > OLB7 > OLB7 > JAFDZV01. Next base: position 9,510 of record CAZJYH010000026.1, on the reverse strand, counting down.
GGCGGGAAGGACGTATCGTTCGTCTTGGAGGCCAGGTCCCAGGTCAGTTCCGGGAGCAACGCGGTGGACGAGTCGCGACTGGTATACTGCGCCACCACCTTCGCGCCGTGCAGCACCTTCAGACTCCAGTCCGCCAGCCCCGCCTCGGCCTTGAACGACGGCACCAGCCGGAGCAACGGCGGATCGAAGTCGTGAATGAGCTGGTCGGTGACGAGCGGGGCCGTCACCGCATCGTCGCCGGCGCTGATCTCCACGCGGCGATTGTCGGCATGCCCGTCCTCGGTCGCCTCGCTGGAACGCTCCATCGTGCCGTTCCCCTCGCGAATCTCCAATCGGGCGGGATCGATCTTCCACGTCTCCTGAAGGTAGCGGGCCACGGCCGACGCGCGCTGCAGGCCGACGCCGGCAGCCTCGTCGCGCGAGCTGGAGCCGTACAGCCTCACCGTCGCCCCGGGGGACGCGGCCAGACGCGATCCGACGACGTCAAGAACGTGGTACTGTGTGGCGAGCAGATCCAACAATGCAAGATCGTCCACCGAGAATCGTGCCGCCGCGGCCGCGTCGCGACGGATGTAGCGGTCCGGGATTCGGGCCGAGCCCGCATCGAAGAACACCGCCGGAAGAATCGGAACGTTCCGTCGAAGCTGCGTTTCATTGATGCGCACCGTCGCAACGCCGACCGGCTTGCCGTTCGCATCGAGGCCGGACATCTGAATCGAGGCGGTCAACAACGGACGCTCGTTCGGCGGCGCGGGGTCCGCGGCAACCGGCGCCGAAGGTGGCTCCGGCGGCGCACCACCGAGGAGCAACGCAACGCGCCCAACGAAGGCGATGCCGGTCCACGACCACTCGCGCGCTGGGGACGACAGATCGGCGCGCACTGCAAACGAGGGTTGAATCAGCGCGCCGCGCCACGGGATGTCGTACGCCATCTTCACCATCGGCCCGAACGCAAGGGCCGCGGAGGTGATGTCGCTGGCGTTGCGCACCGATTGCTCCTGCCCGCCGCCGGTGAACCCGAATCCTCCCGGCCCCACCACTCGATCGGTCTGGGTGAACTCCGCCCCCGCGTTCGCGGCAATGCACGGGCCTACGCCGATCGAGAGACGCCCCGTCAACCGCCGTTGCAGAAGCAGATCCATCGACAGTCGCCACCGTCGCGCCCGCAATTCGAGCTCGCGATCGAGCGTCACCAAACGGCCCGAGCCGTTGATACGCGTCGGCTCCACGGGTGTGGTCACGAGGGTGTTCACGGCGTAGGCACAACCAAACGTCGCGTCGAAGGCCCAGGCTTCACCCAACGGGGCCGGGATCAACACGGTGCCCCCCGCCCACGGTGCAAGCCCGGTCCCGGAGGAATAGACACCGCAGTCCGGCGAGTTCCCGTAGACCGGCACCTGCGCACGGTCGATGATGACCTCACCGCCGATAGAGGGTCCGAAGATGATGGGCCGCCCCCCTTCCTGCGCGCGTAACGCGGGCACCATTACGAGGAGCCCGATGCAAACGACGATTGACGACATTCGTGGCATATGTTTGATGATCCTACTTGTTGATGATGAGTGGCACCACGCTCCGCTCGGTGGCGTTGACCAGTTGCAGCACGTACACACCGGATGGCACCCGATCGAGCGGAATGCCGACGCGCGTCTCTCCGCCGCTCCCCTCCTTCAGGTCCATGTGCAGAACAATCCTGCCGATGGCGTCCATGAGCAACAACCGGCCCAATCCGCCCGACGGAAGCCAGTACCGCACATCGATCTCGTCGCGGGCGGGATTCGGGCCGACGCTCACGATCCGTGACTGCTTTTCGAAGTCATGCCCGATCTCACACCCGCTGAGAATCACGAGGCCGTTGCCGGCAACACCGGCCTCGATAGCGCCGGCCAGATCGATCCGCTCGATCAGCACAGGATTGAGCACCGAGCCCATCGCCAGCCCCTCGAGTTCCAACGTGAACAACTCGCCGCCGACCGGCAACGCCACCCCCGGCGCGCGCGTCACGGTCAACAATCCGTCGTCGGCAAACGCTCGCACCGCCCGTTCCCCGGTCACGGCACGATCCGGCGAGATCACATCATGTACGAAGAGCGCCCTCGGGCTCATGCGCATCACGGCGGTATAGCCGGTCACCTCATCGCCCGCGACGAGCGGCGGCGCGATGTGCATCACCAGCCTCAATCGCTCGCCCACCACGGCCGTTGCCGTATCGAGCCACACGACGCGATCGGTGCCGCCGAGAGAATACTCATCGCTGAGGGAACCGCAGCCCGCCTGGTTGATGACGCGCACACGGTACCGCAGCCCGGCACGCCCCGGATATACGGCCGCGGTCGCGCCGACGATCTCCGTTCCCCCCTCGAACCATTGATAGCTCGCGTACCCGCTCGGCGCATTCAGCAGCCCGGCGCTCGCGGCGATGGTCGGCTTCGGCGGCACGGGCGAGACGGTCACCTGCACGGAGGGCGATCCCCCCGTGCAGCCGCTCGCGTCGGTCACGGTTACCGCATACACCCCGCTCGCGCGCACGACGATGCGTCGAGTTGTCGCGCCCGTGCTCCAGAGATACGCGTTGAATCCGGCACCCGCGTCCAGTTCCACGCTGTCTCCCTCGCAGAAGTTCAACGGACCGTCGGCGACGATCACCGGCCTCGGCGCGTTTCCGATGCTCACGTCGACCGGCGCCGATGTGCCGGTACACCCCCCGGCATCGGTTACGGTGACGGTGTAGGCGCCGGGCGTGCTCACCGTGATCATCCGCGTCGTCGCCCCGGTGCTCCAGAGATACGCGGCATACCCGGCGCCCGCATCCAGTTCCACGCCCTTCCCTTCGCAGAGCGCGACCGGCCCCGAGGGCGTGACATCCGGCACGAGCTTGTCGCCGATCTCCACCGCGAGCACGGTCGAGCGGCCGACGCAGCCGGCGGAGGTACGTTCCTCCACCGTTACGGCGCCGACAGGTCCGGTCCCCCACTCGATCTGGATTGAATTGCTCCCCTGCCCCGCGGCGACCACACCGCCGTCCACGCTCCACGTGTAGGTGCTGCCGGGAGTCGCGGGCGTGCTGTAGCCCACGTGCGAGTTCCGGCAAACGACGCGCGGCCCGACCACAACCGGCGTCGGGAGCGGATCGAACACCACCGTCGCCGGTGCCGAGGTTCCCTCGCAGCCGTTCGTATCCACCACGGTCACCCGGTACGGCCCCGCGACACGCACGGCGATTCGCTGTGTCGTGAAGCCGTTGGACCACGCATAGCTCGCATATCCCGGCCCCGCATCCAACTGAACGGTGTCGCCGGCGCAGGCATGTCCGCCGTTGGCGACCTGCACAACCGGAGCGGGCGGATCGTTCTTCGTGACGACAACCGGGAGAGCCGTGCCGGCACAGCCGGCCCCATCGGCAACACTGACGGTGTACGTGCCCGCCTGCGCAACGGTGATCGTCCGCGTTGTGGCGCCGTTGCTCCAGGCGTACGTCGAATACACGCCCGCATCGAGCGTGACGGAATCCCCGACGCACAATCGTAGCGACCGGTCGGCCGTGATCACGGGCGTCAGACTTTCACCCACCGTCACGGCGAGCGCGGTGTCGAACGTGCATCCGGTGTTGCGGTTGGTAATCCGAACGTGCACGCTGCCGGTCCCCCCCGCACCCCACCGCACCGCGATGCTGTTGGTGCCGGCGCCCGAGGTGATGCTTGCACCGACACCGTTCACGTCCCATGCATAGCTCAGGCTGTCGGCAGGCATGACGACGTACGTTGCCAGACCATTCCGGCACACCGTCGACGGGCCGCCGATCGCGCGAACCGGACGCGGGATCACCTCGACGGTGATCGTGTCCGAGGCGCCGACGCAGCCGTTCTCGTTGGTCGCCAACACGAAGTACTTGCCGGAATACTTCGCCACGGTCGATGCGCCGTCTCCTCCATTGGACCATTGATACTGAACGCCCCCCCCGGCGAGGAGCCGTACGCTGTCCCCCTGACAGAAACGCACCGGTCCGCCCGCATTGATGTTGGGCCGAGGCAGCGGCGTCACCTCGACGGTCACCTGCGCTTCGGCGGTACATCCGTTCGTGTCGGTGACGACGAGCTTGTAGGTGCCCGCCGCCTTGACCGTGGTCGACCATGTGGTATCACCGTTGGACCAGCGATAGCCCACGAACTGCCGCGGCGAGGAGACCAGAACGGTGCTGTCCCCCTCGCAAAAAATCGTCGGGAGAAGATTGCGCACCGCGACAACGGATCGGGGATGCACCACCACCACCACGCGAGCCGCCGTATCGCTTGTACACCCGTCGGCGTTCGTGGTACGCACCGAATACGTGCCGGATTTCGTGACCGTTATCGACGGCGTGGTCTGGCCGGTGCTCCAAAGGAAGGAGGTCGCCGTCGGGTGTGACGCGTCGAGCGTCACCCGTTCCCCTTCACACACGCTCAGCGGGCCGGAGGCCGTGATGGCGGCAACGGGCCGCGGATTGACGACCACCGTGAGCGTATCGGAATAGCTCGTGCAACCGTTCGAGTCGGTCAACATCGCGAAGTAGCGCCCGGCCGATCGGGCGGTGAACACATCGGACGTGCTTCCGTCGGGCCACCTGTAGCCTCGAACGCCCGTCGCCTGCGTGACGGAGAACCGCACGGAATCCCCCTGACAGATGCTCAACGCACCCGACGGAACCAGTCGGCGCGGAACCACGTTGTGCACGGTGATGCGGATGGTCTCGGTTCGGCCCTGGCAACCGTTCGAAGCGACCATGGTTGCCTCATAGTCTCCCGCGGTCTTGACGACAATGGAACGGCCGGTGGCGTTGTTCGACCACAGATAGCTCGTATAGCCGTCGGGGAGCGTGAGAATCACCGAATCACCGGGGCAGAAACTCGCCGGGCCGCTCATCGACACCGCCGGCGTGATATCGCAGAACGATGCAAGGAAGGCATCATGGATGCCGCCGCCGTACGAGGTTTGAAACGCTCCGTTGGTGGTGGGGAAATTCAGGCTGGCAGTGCTGCCGGCAATGACGCAGCCGTACGGGCTTGTGGCAAGCCCATCGATACGATCCTCCTTGTCACCACCGAGATACGACGCCCACAGGCGCGCGCCGTTGGTGTCGAACTTCACCACCGCGGCCTCCATGAAGTTCAAACCGCCCGCCATGGTGGGCTGATACGCATCGCCCGTCAGGGAGAAATCGGTTGACCCGGTCGAGAATCCGACCCAGTACTGCCCCCTGGTATCGGCATCGATGCACATGCCGTAGTCCATGTTCGTGCCGCCGTAGTACGTGCTCCAACTCCGCCGACCGCCGGTGTCGAATCGCGCGACGAAGCCGTCGGTGAGCACCAGCTGCGGTGCGTTCAGAGTGGTCTGAAATGCGCCGGCCGACACCGGGAAATCGGCGCTTTCCGTCATGCCCGATACCGCGAGATAGCCGTGCCTGTCGACGGTGATGTCGATGCAGTAATCATCCCGCACCCCACCGTAATACGTCGACCAGATCGGTGTGCCTGATCCGGTCAGCTTCGCTATCCATCCGTCCGAACGTCCCTTGAGTGTCGTCTGGTACGCGTTCAGACTGACGATCGGGAAGTCGACGAGCTGCGTGGCCCCCGCCGCGTAGATATTCCCCGCACTGTCCACACGGCAGGCTCCCACGGCATCATAGTTCTGCGCAGCCGGCGTCGGCGTTCCGCCGAAGAACGTACACCACAGCTGTACGCCGTTGGTCGTGAACTTGCCGAGGAAGCCCTTGCTTCGCAGCGCGACGGGAGCAACGGTTTGATAGGCCCCGGCCGTTGCAACCACGCTGGCGTATGCGGTTCCGCCGACGACGATGTCCCGATTGCGGTCCACGTCGATCGCGCTCACCAACGCACCGTTGAAAAACGTGCTCCACACCAGCAAGCCGTTGTTGTCGAACTTCGCGATGATGCTGTGCGTGCTCGTTCCGGTGAGCGTACCGTGGAACGCGCCGGGCGTGACGGGAAAATTCGTGCTATAGGTGGTGCCGGCCAGATACACGCTCCGCTGATTGTCGACCGCGAGCGCGGTGTTCCGATCCTGGCTGGTGCCGCCGATATACGTGCCCCATATCAGATTCCCTTTGTGCGAGAAGCGCGCCATGTAGATGTCCACGTCGGGAACCGTCCCCGGCTTCGTTGGATAGGCCGTCCCGGGTGTCGTCGGAAAATCGTTCCCCGAAGTCGCTCCGATCATCGTGATCGTCGTGTCGCGATCGGTCCGCACGGCGTGAGCGGAATATCCCCAGGAGTCCCAGTTGGTCCCCGCGTACTCCCGATTGACACCTCCAACGTAGGTGCTCCAGTCCAGCGTCGGATCGATCGTCAGCACCTGCGCCCTGTCGTACCCGGCGACATCGAACGTGATGGTGTTCCCTCGTACGGCGTACGAGCAGGCGACCGACCGGCGCATTCCGGCAACTTGAAACACATCGGGACGCCCTTCCTCCACTTGGCCATACGGCGTGCGCGCAAGGATGGTGCCGCGCTCGGTAACGTCGAGCCCGTGGGCTCCGATGTATCGCATTCGGATACTTCGGGGATCGCCGCCCGGACGAACCACGAAGTCGTATTTCAACGCCCCGTCCTCCCCTGCATGGAACACCAGATCGATGGCCGGATAGATGTCGTGGTACGTAACGCGCCCATAGCTTCCAACACCGGTAACCGGACCGCCGAGACGTGCCCGGTAGTAGTTGTATCGCTCGCTTCCGGGAAGATCAGACTCCACCCGCGCCGATGGATTCGCGCCGTCCAACTCCATGTCCATCCTGTACATCGTCAGCCGCGACGAGGTGTCGCGAGGGGGAACGCCCATCTTCCACGAACCGGCATCGCGCGGCTGCACCGAATCGACACGAACGAAGACGTGGCTGACGCCGGTGCGACGCAGATACATCGTCCCACCGCCGACACGCGCCGCGAACAGTACGTCGCCGCGCTTGTTCCCGTCGAGGTCGATAACCTGTCCACGGTTCTCAACGAAGCGGGACGATTGCCGACGCTCAGGGTGGTCCGGGGTCTGGGCAAGCGCCGTGACACCGAACAATAGTGCCAGACCGTGGAAAACACATGCCAGCCGGAAGACATGCAGAGGCAGAAACATCAAGGCGCTCCTGTTGATTGATTCATGTTGATCGGCATTGACGCCGGCATCTCGCGTCACGATCGCCGAACAGGCCCGTGGCGTACCCAACGACACACGGATCTGCGCAAGCACTGTGCCGAGGCACACGCCCGCACGTGGTTTCGGGCATAACCTGTTGCCGATGCATGGCGATAACATGCATCCAATTCACGACGCAGGGTGGGAATCACCCCGCGCGCTCGTCGGCAACGGGCACCGAATGGATTGTGATCACGGGAAGATTTGTGAGCACGACACGAGGGTCGTTGTCGACGGCATTGCGGCGTCGAGCCCGGCACACCACGGTCGGCTCATGAGCTTGGAAACGGGGGATGGATGTCCGGGCATCGGCCCGTGCTGTTATCGCCGGCCCTCCGCGGTCTGTTCGACGACAACGTGCACGCCGCGCGAAAGTACGCGCCCTTCCGGCAGATCGTTCGGGAAACGCTCCGTCTCGATGCCACCGCCGGAGGCCGAGACGTTCACGCCCTTGACCTTCCGCTCCTGCAGGCGTGCGCGAATCGTGGCCGCGACTCGTTCGGCTCGCTGCGCCGAGAGGGCCACGTTGCGCTGTTCCTCGCCGATGCGGTCGGTGTAGCCGGTGATCGTGATCCGCGCTCCCGGACGCACGGCGTTCGCGATCTCGTTCATCGCCGACTCGTGCTGGCGTCCGAGATCCGCGGCGTTGTAATCGAACCCAACCAGTGTGAAGGAGATCTGTTCGCGATCGCCGTCGCGGACAACGCGCCCATCGATGACGCTCACGCGTCGCTCCATCGTGAGCGGTATCCCGCTGCGCGCAACCGCGGTTGCGCCGGTGGAATCCTCCACCTGCAATTCGACGCCGAGCGGCACCAGCACCGTATCCATTTCCGGCGACGGAAGGTGCCATGTCAATTCGGGTGAATACAAACCGGCCGAATCGGTGCCGCGATACTGCGCCACCACCTTGTTCGACTGGGTCACGGTGAGCTGCCAGTGCTTCAATCCTGCCTCGGCGACGTACGACGGAGCCATGCGCACGAGCGGCGGATCGAAGTCGCGCTCCACCTGCTCGGTCACCGCGGGGGCGAGGAGATCATCGCTGTTGGAGAGGAACTCGACACGCCGATTGTCGGCACGGCCGTCCTCGGTCGCTTCGTTCGACCGTTGCATCTGCCCGCTTCCGTCCTGAACGGATATACGTGAGGGCTCGATGCCCCAGACGGATTCCAGGTACTGCCGCACGGTCGCCGCGCGGGCTCGTCCCCGCGCAGGGGCTTCGTCTCGCGAGACCGATCCGACGAGCGTCAGATGCGACGACGGGAGTTTTCGCATCCGCGATCCGAGGATGTCGAGCACGCGGTGCTGCACGTCGAGCACACCGAGCGACGCAAGGTCGTCGGTAGCGAATGAATCCGCGGCGGCGCGATCGATCTGCGTGTAGCGATCAGGCAAGGTCACGCTGTCGCGGTCGAAGAAGACCGCAGCAAGCAACGGCGCGTTCCGGCGCATGAGCACCTCGTTGACGTGCACGGTGGTCACCGGAAGCGGATTGCCCTTGTCGTCGATGCCGGAGATAGCGATCGACGCGGAAAGGCGTGGCCGCTCCCGGGCAACCACAACAACGGGCTTCACGGTATCGGGCGGCGGTGGAGGCGGCGGAGGAGGAGGCGCCGGCGCGGGCGTAATATCGAACAGCAGCGCAACGGCCCCCTCGATCGCCGCGCGATTCCACGATCCCCCCTTCACGTTCGACAATAGATCGGCCGACAATCGGAGCGAGGGGACAAGCAGCGCCGTGCGCGCAAACGGCAGCTCGTAGCCGATCGACGCAACGGGGCCGAGGCCCAGCGGTGCGTTGGCCGGGATCTCACCGTTGAGCAGCGTCCGCTGATGCTGGCCGTCGGCGAAGCTGTAGTCGCCGGGGCCGAGCACGACGTCGAGAGCCTCGTAGGAGGCCGACAGACGGTAGCTGATGCGCGGGCCGATGCCGAGTGTGAGGCGATCGCTCAGACGAAACCGCGCCTCGACATCCGCATTGATCGTGCGCTGGCTCGCCTTCAGCTGATACTGCCGATCGAGTTCGACGAGCCTGTCGCCGTCGACGATGCGTGTGGGGTCGATCGGATCGGCCGTGAGCGTCGCCGACGCCAACCCTGCCTGCAGGCCCGCCTGCAGGTCGATGCTCTCACCGAAGAACTTCAGGAACACGGCGCGAACGCCACCGCCGAAGAGTACCGCCTTGCCGGAGGTGTACGTACCACAGTCGGGACTTCCCTTGTAGACATTCAACGAGGACCAGTCGAGCCCCACGCCCGCGGAAAGCAACGGTCCGAAGTAGGTCGTCGGCTCGCGCTCCTGCGCGATGGTCGACAGGGT
>CAZJYH010000025.1:690-17836 GCA_964549365.1 uncultured Alphaproteobacteria bacterium | reverse complement strand
ACATCCGCCGCGGCCTCGGGATCATCGGCGAGCAGGCCGAGCGGATCAAGCGCGAGCACGGCTGCTCGATGGAATCGTTGATCCTCAACGACGAGGTGTTCATGATCCCCGGCATCGGCGGACGCACGCCGATGGAGATATCGCGGCGCACGCTCTGCCAGATCATCCAGCCGCGCATGGAGGAGATCCTGGAGTTCGCGCTGATCGAGTTGAAGAAGTCCGGATACCTCCGTCGCCTTTCGGCGGGCGTGGTGCTCACCGGCGGCGGCGCGCTGCTGCGCGGGGCCACGGAGCTCGCGCAGACCGTGCTGGGCCTCCCGGTGAAGATCGGCATCCCGACGGGCTTCGGCGATTCGGCGCTCGCGCCGGAAGTGGAGAGCCCGATCTACGCAACCGCTGTGGGGCTGGTGATCAACGCGCATCGCCGCAGCGAACTGCACGTCGCGGTGGAGGAGGCCGACGATCAGCCGATCGACATCCACGAGGAACAGGAGAAGCGCTCGATCGTGGCGCGCATGAAGAAGTTCTTCGAGGAATTCTGAAAGGGAAAAGGTCTTGTTGCACAATTGCGTGCCAAGTGCGCCGGATCCTGCCAATTGGTTGAAGTGGTGGTTGCGTCCCTCCCCTTTTCTAAAGGGGAGGTCAGGAGGGGTTCTGCCGGACGCGGCTGTCCGTAGCGCATTGCTTTCATGGGAACTCCCCCCTCCGGCCCCCTTTTTGGAAAAGAGGGGGAGTAGAATGTCGCGGCTCTGATTTCGGGGGTGTTTCGGAAGGGATGGCCATTGACGAAGGATGCATTATGCAACAACGCCGAAGGGAATTATGAATGATAAATGATGAATTATGAACCAAGGCGAACGAAGATGCCGTGGCCACGCGGAGGTTCCGCAGTTCATAATTCTTCATTCGTAATTCTCAGATCACGAACAATGAAGCAAATGCAAATAGATAGTGAATATCGCCCAATTCAAACAGCAAGAAAAGGGGAGGAGCAGTTATGATCGAGCTCGATCGAACCGTGGAGCACCACGGGGCAAAAATCAAGATCGTGGGAGTTGGCGGCGGCGGTGGAAACGCGGTCAATAGCATGATCGAGCGTGGCTTGTCGGGCTGCGAGTTTGTGGTGGTAAACACCGATATGCAGGCGCTGGAGAAGAATCTCTCCCCGATGCGTGTGCAGATCGGCAAGGAGCTCACGCGAGGCCTGGGCGCAGGCGCCAATCCGACGATCGGCCACGAGGCCGCGCTCGAGGATCGCGATGAGCTCGGCCAGTTGCTCTCCCGCACCGACATGGTGTTCGTGACCGCCGGCATGGGCGGCGGCACCGGAACCGGCGGGGCGCCGATCGTTGCGCAGCTTGCACGCGAGGCCGGAGCGCTCGTGGTGGGCATCGTCACCCGCCCGTTCGACTGGGAGGGGAAGCGCCGTAAGGAGCAGGCGGAGCTGGGGATCAAGGCCCTGAAGGAGCATGTCGACACCCTGATCGTGGTGCCGAACCAGAAGCTGCTGTCGATCATCGACAAGCGGACCGGCTTCAAGGAAGCGTTCCAGAAGGTGGACGACGTGCTCTACAACGCCACGCGCGGTATCGCCGAGATCATCACCGGTCACGGCGTCGTCAACGTGGACTTCGCCGACGTTCGCACCGTGATGCAGAACATGGGCGACGCGCTGATGGGAACCGGCACCGCCTCCGGCGAATACCGTGCCGCCGAGGCAGCGCAGAACGCCATCAGCTCGCCGCTGCTGGAGGGGATCTCGATCTCCGGCTCGGAGGGCGTGCTGATCAACATCGCGGCCTCCAGCGAGCTGACGATGATGGAGGTGGACGAGGCGGTGAAGATCGTCCATGATGCCGTCGGCCCCGATGCCAACCTGATCTTCGGCGTCGTGCTGGAGGACAGCCTCGGCGAGGCGATGATGGTGACGGTGATCGCCACCGGGTTCAACAAGGTCAAGGAGATGCGTTCGACGCAGCCGACCGTGCAGCAGCGTGCCGCTGTGGTTCCGCAGCAGCAACAGCAGCAGGCCGCTCCCGTGGCCCCGCAGCCGATGCCCGCCGCACAGCCGCAGCAGGTTCCGCTGGGACGTCCGGTGACCGGGGCGCCGCTTCCGGATCATATCCCGCAGGGGCAGGAGGAGCTGGAGAAGTACAACGAGCCGGCGTATCTGCGCCGTGGCACCGGCATCCACCGCGGCGGCTACGATGTCACGCGCAAGCCGGAGGAGAACGCCGCGCCGCAGGGTCAGCCGGAGGATCCTCAGCAGGTGCAGGAGGAGAAGCGTCGGCAGGCGACCGCCGACAAACCGGCGTTCCTGCGCCGTATCATGGATTAACCAAACGGCCTATCCCGGATATCAATGCAACAGCATGCAGCGAAGGGCGATCGATTCGATCGCCCTTCGCAGTTACAGGCCCGTCGTGGCTCCGACCGTGCCGTCTGCATGGTGAGAGAGATTGTCGCCGATTTTGAACGGGCGCCCTCCATCTCATCATCCACATCGTGTTCGCTCCGTGCCTGCTGGGTTGCTTGGACATGGCGTGCGTGTTTGCTACTTTGGCCCCCGAATGCCACCCCGGGGATGCGGCTCGAATGATGATGTCCGACAATCGATTATCCGGCCGCGTCGAGACCCGCGCTCCGCACATTTCGAGCGGTAGATTGTTCCCCGGAAGCGTGCCCGTGTTCCTGCATGTCGGACGCGCACGACGATCGTTCCGACTACCCAATTCGGAGAAATCCATGGCCTTGATTCAAGATATTGTCTGCCCGGTATCCAATGAAAAGTTGAACAAGCGGGCGTCCCGTGTCGGCGCCACGCTCACCGCAATATTGCTTGTCGCGTTCTTCGTGACCGGGTGGTGGCCGATTCTCGCGGTTGTCCTCCTTGATTATATCGTCAGGGTCTTCACGAATCAAACCGCTCCGATCGGGGTAATCGCCGGCGGAACTCTGCGTGCACTGCAAGTTTCCGCCGAGCCGATGGACAAGGCTCCGAAGGTGTTCGCGTGGCGGGTCGGGTTCACGATGGCCGTTGCGGCGGCGGCGGCGCTGCCGTTCAGCGACAACGTGAGCCGATACATCGCGATAGCGCTGGCGGCATTCAATGTGCTCGACGGTGTGGGGAACCTCTGCGTCGGTTGCATCATGTACACCTATCTCATCCTCCCGCGAATGCGGCCGGACGCAACCGCCGGATAGGGACGGCAACCGGTTCAAAGGTGCTTCCCACGCGTGCCGCGGGGAATGATGCTCGTCCGTGGTGACGACCGGAACGTGAAGGGGGTATTCCCGTGAAGATCGGGATATCCCGGCGTGCCCGTCCGTCGTATGGACGGGTGGCACAGGTGTCGGCTCGCAGGCGACGCCTGTGATGCGGGGCATAGGAATGATCGCCATCGCTCTCGTGATTTCGTCTCGTTCGACAGCCGCGCCCGTGCTACATTGCGCCATCCTCCGTTGTATCAGTACAGGCAACATCCGCTCTCGCGGTCGTCATACGGCCGTGGGCGCGTTTCACTATGGGAGGTCAGCATGATGAAGAAGATCGGATGCCGCATGCCGTGCCTTGCGGCGGTGCTGCTCGTGGTTGCGTGCGGCGTTGCGCGCGCCGACTGGTCGCAGGTGCGCGACCTGGTTCGCCAGGGGGACGGCCTGAGCGACGACGACAAGCAGGAGGCGATCTATCGCCGTGCCTACACACTGGCGCAGACGTCGGTGAAGGCGAACCCGCGGGCATCGAACGAGTACCTGTGGGTGGCGATCTCCGCCGGCCGGCTCGGCCTGGTGGCGTCGACGAAGGAGCGGATCGAACTCTCGAAGGTGGTGAAGGACAACGCGGAGCGCGCCATCGCTCTCGACGCGAACAACGGCCAGGCCTACATGGTGCTCGGCGCGTGGCACTTCTATGTGTCGGACTTGAGCTGGTTTCAGAAGAACGCCGCGAAGCTCTTCTACGGCGGCATGCCGCCGGCGTCGTATCAGGACGCGGTGAAGAATCTCACAAAGTCCATCACGCTCGGCGTTGAGAACCCGGTGGAGGCATACTACCTGCGCGGCCGCGCCAACGAGGAGCTGGACAACGATGCCGCCGCGCGCAACGACTACCGCGCGTGCATCGGCGGCGCGGCGCGCAGCCGGAAGGAGCGCGACATGCAGCAGGATGCCCGCGAACGGTTGGAGTGATGAGCGCATCGGTGAATCGATGCGTCATGCCCCGGCGCCATGCGTGCGCTACGGCACGCCGATACGCTTGTAGGTGATCCAGTCGTGGTACTCGGGCTTCAGCCAGAGATTGAAATGCAGTGTCGTCAGCACGATCCCGTTGACGACGATGTCGACGTAGTCGAGCTTCCACGGGCTTGTGAAGTTCGTCCACGTCAACGAGTCGGAGACGCTCGGATCGATCCAGATCGCAAACTCCGTCCCGTAGAGATCGGCGACCGTCGAGCCCTCAGGAATGCCGGGGTAGAGCTGCGTCAGCTCGAACGAGTCGAGATCGTTCCGCTGGAAGGAGTTCGAATCCACGGGCGGTCGGAAGGTACTGCCGAGCACGCTGAAGTTCACCCACGCGTCGGTTCCGGCTCCCCATGCGTTCGCCGTATGGATCCTGACCGTGAGGCTTGTGATCGGCGCCGTCGGTGTGAGCGACGTGTTGATCGTGGAGGGAACCGCCCGCTTGAGCGCGTAGTAGTACTGGCGCAACATGTGAGCCGTCGGGAACCAGTAATCGGTGACGAGCACCTCGCGCGACGGCAGGCTCACAAACGGCGACGTGCTCCTGTCCTGCTTGACGCCGGTCCACGGAGTCGATGGGACGAAGTCATTGGGCTGGACGACGGCGTAGCTGGCCGCCACACTGTCGATGAATGTGTTGACGCACGCCTGATCTCCCGGCTTCGGCGCGCCGAACGTGATCACCGTCGGCTTCGGGCCGAGCGAATGCTGCCGAAGATCGATCGCGCACAGCGCGGCAAGGGCCCCGCCGAGACTGTGGCCGATGATGACCATGTGATCATAGTGGGCATTGTGGGCGAACAGACCCTGGACCGTGTCGCGTACGCTGTTCGCGATCGATCGATACGCGGTGTAGAATCCCTTGTGAACGTTGGCGACCGTGCCGGCATACCCTACCTGCTCGTATGCGAAGTACGTTGAGGAGTACGTGATGCCGTTGCCGGTCGTTTTTATCTCCAACCCGCCCGCGTCCACTGCGATATCGTCCATCGAGAAGAAATCGGTGCCGCGAAACGCGACGACGACGCTCGACCCATGCGTGGTGACGACGCCCCAGTACGTGTCGTTGTCCGACGTGCCGTTCGGGTTCTGAATCAGGGTGTAGTTGTTGCTGTTCAGCCAATCCTTCTTGTTCGCATATTTCTCGAGCGCTCCGTCGACGCGGATGAAGCCGTTGCTGAAGTAATCGTCCCCCTGAATCACCCGGTACGCATCGTCCGCCACGATCACGGCGTTCAGAACCAGCCCGACGTTGTCGATGGTGATCTCGCGTCGTGTGGTCCCGCTCGGCTTCGCCGCCAGGCTGGGCGTGACGATCTCGATCGCGCCGACCTGTACGGCGATGGCCGAGATGGAATTGTTCTTCGACGTGACACTTGCGCCGATGCCGGTGAGCATCGTGGCGCTGAGATCCGATTCGGTGAACGACGAGGCATCGGCATACCACTCGAGGTAGTGGCCGCTTGACGGAGGGTCGTCACCGGCATGATGCCGGTGCACGTCCGATCCCAGCAGTCCGGACACGGCGTCGAGCGTGCGCGTGTACAGAACGAGCGACTTCACGACGCCGCCGGTCACGCCGATGCCGAGGCCCACCGCGATCTCCTGCCCGCTCGCAGATACGGAGATCGTGGAGGAGACCGACGTTGTTCCATACCGCAGCTTCTGCGCCGTGCCGTCATTGCCGACCGTGCCGTCGCTGTTGATATGGGCAAGGCTGAGTTCGATCATCACAATATCGTCGCCCTGCGCGGCGGCTCCGAAGCCCACGATCACCAGATCCCTCTCCTGCTGTGGGTCGAGAAAGGCCGTCACGTCCATGTCGCTCCCCTGATCGCCGATAGCGGCCTGGCCGGAGAAGGACCAGCGTATTGAGACCTGTTCGCTCATGTGTGTTCCTCGCTGCGTTGTGCATGTATGAATCTGCGTCGGCCGGCATCATCCGGCAGCCGCCGTGGCCTGTGGGTGCCGTGTTCGACGCGGTCGAACCTCTTCGAGGCGCATGCCGCCGCTCGGCCGTTGATCCGCAACGGTGAGCGACGGCATGACGTCGCGGTGCCTCGGTTTTATGGCTGCTGGTTTACCACGCAGAAGATATAGCGGTCGTCCGGGTTCTTCCCCGGAAGGCTTCGATAGCCGTTGGCCGTCGGAACGTATCCCTGCACCTGCGTCATCGTGATCGAGCTCTCACCGTTCTCCGGGTCCTTGAGATTCAGAAGCTGATACGACGCAACCACCACGTTTGCGGAGTTGGTCAGCGAGAAGGAGAGCTTGCCGTTGCTCGAGCCGGTCGACACGGTCACGAACCCGTCGAAGACGGAGTTGGTCGGGATGTTGACGTTGTTCATCGAGCTGCCGTTGTTCTGAACGCTGTCGGAGTAGGTGACGCTCGTCTTCACGGTCGAACCGGAGAAGTTGTACACCAGGATGTGGATCGGAGATGACATGATAGGAATCGGTTTGCGTGTTATGTGTGGGCCGGTGGGCGCGTGTCGGCCTCGTATCCGCATGCCCGCCCGTTGTTGAATCCGTGCCCTTGAACGGATGCAAGATGCCGGGGCCGTGCGGCGGCGGGGTTACCTAGATAGTACCTAGCGGACCGTCGTGTCGGCATTTGCCCCCTGATTGGGCGCGCATCGTGCAGCCGACGGCCGTTGAGCGGTCTGCGGCAATGGAATGGAGAATGATGCCGGTGAACTTCGGCTGCGGATAGTGGGGCTTACCACATGCGCGCTCAGAGCGCCGCGAGGAACGTCGCCAGGTTGGCGCCGCTCTCCAGTTCGAGCTTCTTGCGGATGTTGTATTTGTGGGCGTGCACGGTGCGCACCGAGGTGAAGAGCAGGTTGGCGATGTCCTTCGTCGAGAGATCGATCCGCACCAGCGAGCAGATCTTCAGCTCGGTCGGCGTGAGCGTCGCGAAGCGATCGGACAACGTGCGGACGAAGTCGTGATGCAGCAAATCCAGCTGCTGCTCGAACGCCTTCCAATCGGCGTCGGAGCGATGGCTGCGCTCGATCTCCTCGACGAGGTGGTCGATCGTTGCGGCTCCCCTGGTCCCCTTCTCGGTGCGCAGCGCCTTGATCTGCTCGCGCATCGCGTCCAGCAGCTCCTTCTTCTGCACCAGGTTCAGGGCCAACGCGGCAAGCTCGTTCTGCTTGTGGCGCATCTCGAGCTCCAACTGCTGTGCCTTCAGCCGGTAGATCTCCCGTTCGCGCTCGGCCTTGTCCACCTCGAAGCGTACCTGCAGTTCGGCGAGCGATCGCTGCTTGTCGTCGCCGGCGATCTCGTTCCGCAATGCCGCGAACTGCTTGTGGTGATCGAGCGCCTGCACGGGGCGGCCGAGCCGTTCGTACGCGCTCGAGAGCGCCTCGTGGATCGCATACTGCAGCCGTCGATTCCCGAGCGCGGTGGCCATGCGCAGCGCCTGATCCAGCACGAACAGCGCGTCGTCGTACTGCTCGCTCGCAAGATGGATGCGCCCCATGTGCACGAGGATCGAGACGCGGAATTCGTCGTCGTCGGCCTGATCCACGAGCGCGTAGGCGCGCATCTGGTAGTCGAGCGCCGTGCCGTGCTCGCGCTGCTCCTCGTAGATCGTCCCGATCATCGTCATCACCCGGCCGACGTTCCCGGTATCGCCGAGCGCCTCGTAGATCGTCAGCGCGCGCAGCATGTGTTCCAGCGCAACGCTCAACTCGCCTCGCGCGATGTGGATCGCGCCGAGATGCGTCAACGCGTCCACCTCGTGATAGCGGCTCCCGGTTCGCCGGAACATCGCCAGGCTGCGGGAGAAGTAATCATACGCCGCATCGCGATCGCCGGAGCGCTCGTAGACGACCCCGACTGCCGCCAGCGCCGCGCCGATCCCCTCCTCGTCGCCCAGGGTCTCACGGATCGCAAGGCAGGCCAGATTGTGCTCCAGGGCCGCCGGATAATCGCCGAGCCCGGTGCGCAGCGCGCCGAGCGCTTCATAGGCATCGGCGGCCTGTTCGGGGAGCTTGCCGCTTTCGGCGGTCTCCAGCGCCGAGCGAAACCAGACCAGTGCCTCACGCTGATCGCCCAACGCGCTCAGCGTATTGCCGAGCGCCACCGCGGCGCGCGCGGCGCCGGCGCGATCGCCCAGTTCGCCGAACAGATCGTGCGCCTTGCGGTAATCCTCCGTGGCCGGGCGCAGGCGACCCATGGCGTGATTTGCGCCGCCGCACTGGACGAGCATGGCTGCGGCCGCGGCGTCGTCGCGGAGTTGCGTCGCGATGCGCAACCCCTCCATTGCCAGGCCGAGCGCGTACGACGGATTCTGCTTGCGCGTCTCGCCCAGAAACTCGCGTATGATCTCCAGCTTACGCGCCGGAGCGTGCGCCATCATCAGGCGTCGTTCGATCGTGTCGAATCCGGCCGGCATGTCCGAAGTGTTGAGCTTCGCCTCTGGGTACGTCATTGAACCGTTCAGCCTGGTGAATGAGAGTCCGTTGCGATTCGCCTGTCGCGATTCGCCCGTCGCGATGCGAGGCATCGGCGGGTTGTCGCGTGCGCCACGGGTCGCGGAGTCACCGCCGCGACAACGCTCATCGATACCGCGGCAACATTTGCCGGCTCCGGGAGCGCAATCATTCGCGGCGACGGCGACACGATCTAGGTACTATCTAGGTAATTGCGCGATCGATCCGATGGAGTAGATTCGCGGGCTGCGATTCCACATCCTCCACGCGGTCGGGCACCGGCTGCATCCGAAGCATGCCCGACAATCCACAAACAGGAGCATTTCATGGCCGACGAAACGATACTTCCCGCCGACGTGTACATCACCGACTCCGTTACGCTGAAGCCCGACCAGCACGCGATCGTTCTCGTCGCGTTCTACGGCTCGCGTCAGAAGGAGGTGGTGCTCACCGATTCCACCGGATTGATTGTGCCGATGACCCCCTGCGGCAACGTGCATCTGCGCACCCAGGTGATCAACAACCTCAAGGGGAACACGGCCGATATCGACATTTCCCTCACCTCGTCGATCAACATCTCGGAATGCACGGTCGGCACCGGCGAATGGCTGGGGATCGCCCAGTGCGCGTCGCACAGTGCCGGCAGCTGCCCGGAGGTCAACCAGGAGATCCATACCAGCTTCATCTATCCGTCCGCGCTTGCATCGCCGGACGCTCCGGTGCCCACCGAGGCCATCGGCATCACGATCATCGTGCAGGCGGGGATCGGCCCGGACATCAACACGCCCTGAGAACGGTTCCGGCGGCGTCGCGTTCAGCTCTCGCGGACGAACGCATCGATCTCCCGCAGTCGTTCGCGCAGCCGCTCGGTCTGCGGGTGGTCGCTTCCCAGAACGCGCGCATGCCGTTCGATCGCCTCGCGATACAGGCGCCGTGCCTTCTCGTAGTTGTTCCCCGATCGCAGCACGTAGCCCAGGCGCCACATGCTGTTCAAGGTCTCGATGTGGTCGGGACCAAGCGCGCCGCGGCGGATCTCCAGCGCGCGTTCGAAGCATTGCTCGGCCGCGGTCATGTCGCCGGCATCGCGCTGCATCGAGCCCAGGTTGGTCAGGATCACCGCAACGCGCGGGTGCCGTGGGCCCAGCGAACGCTCGGCGATCGCAAGCGCCCGACGGTGGATGACGGCCGCCTGCGCCGTCTTCCCGAGCGATTGCAGCGCGAAGGCAAGGTTGGCGAGGTTCGACGCAAGCTCCGGATGCTCCGAGCCGAGAAGCCGCTCGTTCAGCTCGATCGCCTGCTCGAAGCATGATGCCGCGGCTGCGAACTCACCGGAGGCGATACGGAGCGCGCCGAGGTTGTTGATCGTCATGGCCATCACCGGGAGATCGGCGGCCGCGCGCCGTTCGCACAGCGTCAACGCGCGTTCGAGATGCCCCTCGGCCTCCTCCAGCGCACCGATGGCGTACAGGTTTGCGCCCAGGTCCGCGTGGTTGAGGGCCAGATTCGCCGCGGCGATGTCGGCATGTGCCGCGCGCAACTCCAGCGCGCGCCGCGATATCTCCACTCCCTCGGCGGCGCGGCCGGCATGATACATCAGCGCGGCCAGATGATCGAGCGTTCGCATCACCGCGTTGGTTCCGGCGCTGCCGTCGGCCTCGTGCAGTTCCAGAGCGCGACGGCACATGCGCTCGGCTTCATCGTATTGGCCGGCCTCGGTGAGCGCCTCGCCGAGCATGGCCAGCACATCGGCGCGATGGGTCGCCGTGTGCCCTTCTTCCGTTTCGTATCGATCGAGCGCTTCGCGATACGTTGCCGCCATCGAAAAACGTTCACCAAGCTCCACCCAGTATCCCAGCAGCTCGTTCGACGGCCGCGACTCGCGTATCGCCATGAACATCGGGATCGTGCCGATCGACGAGCGGAGCGCATCCCAGGCTCCTGCCTTCATCCACTGCCACGGTTCCTCCTCGGCGCGGCGTGCCGACGGCTCCCGTGCCGCGAAGTACGCGCCCAGCCGCTCGTGCAGAGCGCGCGCCGGCTGGCCTTCCCCGTGTTCCAGATAGCGATTGCCGACGGCCCGGCGCAGGTGGTCGTGAAAGAAATTGAGCAGACCGTTGCGCTGCATCAGGTGGCATTCGAGCGCGTTCAGCAGGCCGGCCAGCGCGCTGCGCGGAACCTCGACGAGCTCCGCCAGTTCCGACTCCGCAAGGCCCTCTCGCGCCGCCCACACGAGCGTCATCACCGTTCGAACAAGTGTTGCACCGTAATCGTTTTCCAACCGTGAAAGCACGCGCTGGAACAGCTCGTCGAGGTTGCGGGCCTCGAGATAGTAGTCGATGCGTTGATTCAGGTTGTCGAACGATCCGTCGACGCGCAGCTCCTCCAGACGCGTGCGGAGGAACAGCGGGTTGGAGTTGGTGGCATCACCGGCGACGCGCTGCAACTGCGACGGGCTGAACTTCTTGCCGAAGTCGTCCAGATAGCGGCGGATCACCTCGCGGCGATGCTCCAGCGACATCGGTTGAACCACCAGTTCCGGCCAGCCTCGCTCGCGAAGCTCGTCGAGCGCCGTCCCTTCGCCGGCCGAGACGATGAGGCGCACGTTCGGTGGGATGTATTCCGGCAGCCATCGCGCGGTATCCCCCGTATGATCCAACTGGTTCAGCCCGTCGATCACCAGCACCATCGGCTCGCGTTGAACGTAGCCCAGCCAGAAGGGGAAGGCCTCCACGGCGTCCTCGGCCGGAGTTGGGAGCGCGTCGCCGATGTCGTAGCGTTCCTTGATCTCGGCCATCACGCGCCGAACGAGCGCAACGTGATCGCCGTGCCCGCCGCCGCCGACATAATGCTCCACCACGAACGCGCCGGGATGTTCCTCGCGATAGCGCGCGCTCCAGTGCGCCAGCAGCGCGCTCTTTCCGGTACCGGGGGGGCCGCTCACAACCAGCCCGACGACTCCGTGTTCATCGGGAATCTCCCGGTGTCCGGTCTCGGTCGCATGGGCGCTCAGGCGTTCGGTGTATGCGGGCACCTCCACATACGCCCGGCGCCGCGTGGCCGCGAACGCCTCGTGAGCGTTGCGTTCGTTCTCGAGCGGTGAACGTGTTCCGTCCACCGGGAACAGGCGATCGACGAGACCACGCAGATCCTCGGCCACCCACTCGCCCAGCGTCTTCGGGTCGGTGAATCCCTCGTGCACCACATGGCCGCTCCGGCGGATGCGCTCCTTCAGTTTCTCGAGTCTATCGCGCGCGTCGTCGTCCTCGACGATCGCATGCGCGCCGGACGCCTCGGGATCGAGGCCGGGGGTCCGGAAGTAGAAGAAGGCGCGCCCGGCCATCAGCGGGTGCGCGAGCGCTCCCTCCATGATCTCCAGTTCGATCAGGCTCAGGCGTTCGGTGCCTGCCGACGGGAGCCATGGGAATTGATGCTGCATGTCGACACCCGCGAGATCGTTTCGCGAAGGGATCCATCCGTAACGATCGCCGATGATGGCAACGAGCACCGGGCGGCGGCGCAGTTCGTTCAGGCAGAGTTGCACGATCTTCCCGTTGCGCGCATCCTCCTCGGTGATGCCCCAGCGCAGGTCGATCTCGGTCAGCTCCCCGCCCCGCGCGCGGCACAACGCCCGGATCTCCGGGAATACATGTTTCATCAGGTATTCGCGCTCGGCAATCATGTCGCGGAATGTGCTCGAGACGAAGATGCGGAGTTCCGAATGCGCGTGCATTGACCTGTGCATGAATCGGGATGCTGCTTCGGGTTGCCTCGTCGCGGCCGGCTGCATGCCGTTGCGCGCAGTGGAGGGATGATGTATGTGGGGAGACCGGGACTGCTCGGCCGGTGCAAATGTAGGTCCGTCGCGGCTGCGATGCCAGCGCGCGCCGAGCGTCCGACGTTGAACGAGACGCACCGTGCGACTATATTCGCCGGCCTCGGTCGTATGTCCGAAAGGTATTACACATCTCTATCGGTATTCCCTCATGCGCATTTCCGCAATCATCGTGCTGTTCAGCATCTCTCTCATCGCATGTGGCGGTTCCGGAGCGCCGGAAGGTGGTGGGGGATCACAACGGGGCACCGGTGCATCCCGGGCCTCCACAGCGCCGCCGGCAACGCCGACCCCCGGTGCGGGTGCCGCTCAAGATGGGGGCCCCTCATCGCAGCCGAGCTTCGAGGAGCGCGTGTTCAACGCATACGCGATGCGAGCCTCCAGCATACCGAAACGTGTGATGGACAGCGTCCTTCACGCCAACATGAGGGATCCGAAGAAGGTGGAGGCCGAGATGATGAAGATCCTTCGTCGCACCGATACGATTGCCCGCGCGACGCTCGCGGCGGAGTTCAATATCTCCGTGGACTCGCTCTCCGGCATCATCGAGCGGATGAACAAGGAGAAGGGAGGGAAGTAGGAGAAGTTCCGGGTGTGGGGCACGGTACTCGGTGCTTAGTGCTTGGTGTTTAGTACGTGGTCCTTCGTGCTTGGTGCGTGGCACTTGAAACGTGGCCTCGCGACTCGTCTCTTGCCGCCGGGGCGAGCCGGGGTCCGGCGTCCGGCACGATGCCACCGCACGAATGTCAGGCAACGGCGCAACGCCGCGAAGAGCCGTGCAACGTGTTTCCACGGTTCCCCGATCGTCCAGCGTCCACGGTCCAGCGTCCGGCCTCGCAAAAACGTGGGAGACGCCCGGAACTCGAATGCCTCGCCATCCGCGCCTCGCCACCCGTCGAAGATCCTGCGTCATCGGGATTCCTCGCTTCGACGCTTGCATCCATGTCGCGGGCATCAACGTGCACTGCGAGTCATAGATGTTGTAAATTGATCGAGCGACTGTAGAAACCATTTATCATTCCCAATGACTGCGAACGACATACGTGCGAGGTTCGAGTGGCTGGCTTTCACGGAGAGGGCCACACGAAAGATGATCGAGTTGATCCCCGATGATCGGTGGGACTTCCGTCCGGCCGAGGGGAGCCGTTCGATCGGTGAGCTGGTGCAACATCTGTACGGTGCGGAGCGTGCCACGTTCCGTGCGTTCCAACGCGGCTCGATGACGAAGGAGGACTACGATCGCGATGCCGGGCCGGCCGTCAGCTCGCAGGCCGAGGCCCTCGAGCTCGCCGAGTCCGCTCATGATATCCGCAGCGAGGTGCTCGGCGCTTTGACCGACGGCAGCCTTGCGGCAACGGTGAGCATGTTCTACGGCGACTTCTCCGCCGAACAGGTGCTCGGTTTTGCGTACGATGAGCACTGGCACCACCGCGGGCAGCTCTCGGTGTACCTGCGTTTGCTCGGGCTTCAGCCGCCGTTCATCTACGGCGAGGAGTGAGCTCCCGGCCCTTCCGCCGTTTTCCGTCGAGCCGCGTTCTCTCCAGTCGGGGGCGCGGCTCCCGCATGTCGTGGGGTCCCGATGTCGGCGGCAGTAGAAGCAGGGGATCGTGCCGGCCGTGATCGCCCCCGCGTTCCTTGAAACGATCCGGCCGGCGGGAGAACCTCTCCCGCCGGCCGGACAATGTCACCCGTTCTTGACGTCCTACCGCGTCGGCACGATCTCGATCACCACCGTGCGGTTGTAGTAACGCTGTTCCGGCATCGTGTTGTTGAAGGGGGAGCGGCGCTCGTCCTCACCGAATCCGTACGTGTCGAACGTCACCGTCTTGCCGGCCTTCGTCAGCTCGCGCGTGAGGATCTTCTGCACCTCGTCGGAGCGGCGCTGCGAGAGCTTCGTGTTGTAGTCGGGATCGCCGGTTACGTCGGTGTGCCCGTGGATGATCACCGACGCACCGTTCGGGATGGCGGGCACGACGGTGTTCACCAGGAAGTTCTCATACGTCTGCACCGTCTTCGAGTCGTCGAACTCGAACAGGATCGAGTAACGCGTCCCCGTCTGCTCCTCGTCGGCGTCGGCGCGCACCAGGCGGAACTCGCGTTCCGGCGACTCCACGGTCTTATTGCTCTTGGTCGTCAGGATGATCTTCGACGTGTAGCGCCCTTCGCGCGCCGAGCCGAGCAGATCCTTGGAGTCGATGCGTGCGACGGTCGACTTGCCGTATGGGCCGAACGTACGCTTGTTGCCGTCGCGGTCGGTGACCTCCACGTTCCAGTAGGCCACGTCGTCGCGTTCGGGGATCGACACGACGATATCGTTGTCGATCGGCTCCTCCTGGATCGAGTTGATCGTCACCGGCCTCATGATGTCGTCCGGCTGCCCCTCGATCTCCACGCGATAGTTCTCCGCCTCGATCAGCTTCTTGTCCTCGCCCTGCGACGATCCCGAACCCGATCGGTGTGCCGGCATGGCGCTGGCCTGCGTGGTGATGCGCGATCCGTCGATCGCGAACGTCGACACCATGTAGTTCTTGACGCTCTCGGCCATCTTCTTGCCGGTGCCCGCATCGCCGTTCGCCGAACCCGTGAGCTTTACCGTCGCCGAGGGGTTGTTGCGCAGTCGATCGGCGAAGACGTTGATAACGTTGTAGTACACCTCCATCTGCCGCCGCGAACGCATCGCCATCGCATCGTTGTTGCCGGTCTCGGGGGCCGGCTTCACCAACTGACCTTCGGAGAACGAGTCCCCCGACGCGGCGCGCTTGTAGCGCTCCGGCAGCTCCGTGGAGCCGGCGTCGAAGAAGACATAGTTCCGCATCGGGAACGTTTCGTTCAGGCGGCGGCTTTCGGTGACGACGTTGGGCGCGCGCACCGTGAAGTCGGCGCTCGCCGTGCCGTCGCCCGGCTTCTCCGGCGGAGGCGGCACCGAGCCGAACTTCAGTTCGACACCGGCTCGAACCGAGTTCACCTTGAACGTGTTGCGCCCGGCGGGATCATCGAGCAGGCCCTGCGTGAGATGGAACTGCGCGAAAGGCGTCAGCAACACCTGCGTGCTCGCCTCCGGGCCGCTCAGTGGGATGTCGTAGCCGAGGCCGCCCTGCGCGCCCACCACGAAGCTGCGGATGTTCGGGAAGTCGCCCGTGAGCGTGGATGCGGCGGTGTCGCCGCTCGCGGTGAATGCATAGTCGAAGCTCTTCGCCACCAGGATGCGGAAGCTCGGGCCCAGCATCAGGTGGAAGAACTTGTTTCCGAGGTTGATGCGAACGTTCGGCTCGATCGTGACGTATGCCACATGCGCATCGAGCTGCTCGTTGGTGCGAGTCGTGTCGCCGTCGACCACCGACATCCTCGTATCGAAGCCGATGCTCCGGTTGTCGTAGCCGACGAACAGGTTGCCGCCGAGCAGGTCACCGGAGTTGTACTCCAGGATGCCGCCGAGCGCAAGCCCGAGTCCGCTGCCGGCGTTGAAGCCGGTGGTGTCCGCAACCGAGGTCCCAGGGCCGGGCGTCGATGTCAGATCGTGTACGGCGCCGCTGAACATGTCGATGTTTGCGCCGCCGTAGACGCCGTACCACCAGCGTGGCCAACGCTCGCCGGTTTCCTGCGCACGCACAAGGGCGGGCGCAACCAACAGAGCAACAAACAGGGAAGCCGATGCCACGCGAGCAATCGAGCGTATGAACATAAGGTCGTCCTCCAGATGTGAAACGATGATGAGCGAGACACTACAACGGGCCGATACACGAGCGTGCCTCGTATCATGTACTTGGGATCGTGCCGCGATAGAGGGGAAGTTGCGACACAATGGCTGTGCGAAAAATCGTGGGCGAGTGCGCCACCGTCGATGCCGGAACATGCGTTCAGCGACGGAGCACAAGCATGACACGCGCCGATCGTTCCTTCGATACAACGGACGCATAATACGTTCCGTTTGCAACGCCGTCGGCATTCCATAACACGATGGGGGTGCCGTGGTCGACCTCGAACCGTGCGATGTCGCCGCCGAATGCGTCGGTGATCGTGAGGCGGCCGCGCTCGCCGGGCTGCAGCCGGGGCACAAGGGCCACCGTCGAGTTGAACGGGTTCGGATAGGCCCGCAGGTTCGGCGCACCGCCGCTGTGATCGGTTGCCACTGCGGCCGAGGTCACGAACGGTGACGTACCGCCGACCTCGCGATACCGCGCCGCGAACTCCTGCAGAAACTGGTTGGCGATGCGCGCGCTGAGGATCGCCACCATGTTTTCGTCGTTTCTCGTCTCGGCGGAGACCGTCCAGTTGTGCGACCCGGTGATCACCAGCGGGTTCGAGCCGCTGCCGATCGGGATTGCGTTCACCACGGCGTACTTGTGATGGAGCAGTCCGTTGTTCCGCCAATCGTAGGCCTCGGCGAACGTCGTCAGAAAGTCGAATCGACTTCCCTGATCGTCCACGTTGTCGACGATAGCGCGGACGTCGGCGCCGAGCTGTCGTTGCTGCTGCATCGTGCCGGCGAAGCGCGCGTAGGTGAACGTGAGGTTCGCCGTGTAGATCGACTCCCGGCCGCTCGCGAGATACTGGTTGATCTTGGACGAGGTGGAGTCCGTCGGTGAGAATCGGATGTCCAGTCGTGTGCCGTCGCTGAGCGTGAAGGCGTGAGGCG
>CAZJYH010000025.1:0-680 GCA_964549365.1 uncultured Alphaproteobacteria bacterium | reverse complement strand
GAGCCCCACATCTTCTCGAACTCCTGCAGATAGGCGGTCGCCACGGCGGAGTCGCGTATCACTACCAGATTGTTGACGTCCTTGAACGTTTGATCGCCGGTCGCATTCCAACTGCCGGTGATCACCACCGGCGCCGCGGCATCGGGCGCGCCGGGGCGGGCGTCTATCACGAAGAACTTGTCGTGCATCAGCGGCTGAAGATCGCCGGGCAAGGCGACGGCGTTGCCGGTGATCGGTATGCCGGACGATGCAAGGCGCTGAAACCGCGAGCCGGCGTCGTTCATGTTCTCCACATGGCCCACCACGCGCACCCTCACACCGCGTTGCTTCGCGGCGATCAACCCCTCAACGACGTTCGGGGCGTTGAGACTGTACATCGCCATGTCGATCGAATACTTCGCGGCGGCAAGTTCGGCGAGAGTGATGGCGGAGAAGTCCTCACCGCCGCGCGCAACGTTGCCGGGTGGGAACGCGAGCGATGTGTCCACGCTCTTGTTGAAGTAGACGTCGATCTGTGCGTCGGCGATTGCCGCCGGCACCAGGAGCAGCACGAGCAGAGTGTGAATCGTTCTCATGGCCACGGGGCGCTGCGGTTAACCGTCATGCAGAACAATTGCAGGAAGATACGGCCGGTGCCAGGAACGAACGGTGACGAAGAATGACGCGTTGTGCCCGATGGG
>CAZJYH010000024.1:0-17963 GCA_964549365.1 uncultured Alphaproteobacteria bacterium | reverse complement strand
TGAGCGACAATGACAACGTGAATACCCCGAAGCCTCGGCGTAAGCGTCGATGGCTTTGGTACTGCGGCATCGGCATGCTCGTGCTGGTGATCTGGCAGGTGGTTGCCTGGCTTACACCGGTCCCCGCCCCGCTGGCGTCCGCCGCGGCGGTAACGGACAAGGTGTACGAGGCGGTATACGACGAGTCGATCAAGAAGCGCGCGGCCGAACTGCCGGCCGATGTGAACATCCTCATCGTCGGTCTGGACAACCGTCTGGCCTCCAACGACAACCACGCCGATGCGATCCATCTTGTCTGCATCCACACGAAGGATTCGGTGCGGGCCACGGTGATCTCGATCCCACGAGGCACCGAGGCGAAGGGGTACGGCATCGCCGATGATCTCGCGTTCATGGCGAACGTGCGCGCACTGCGCGGCCGGAAGACCTTCGCCAAGGCAGTGTCCCGGCTCACCGGTCGCAAGGTGGACTACTATATCGAGGTGACCTTCAGCCAGGTGATGGGAGTGCTCGAGCTGCTCGGCTACAAGGATCCGGCCACCGCTCTGCAGTTCCTTCGCCACCGCAAGTCCTACCCGCTCGGCGATGTGCAGCGAAGCTACAATCAGGGGAAGTTCATCCGCACGCAGATCGCCCGCCGCGCGGATCTGTTGACCGGCGCCAAGGGCGATCTGATGATCCGCATGGGCCTGGGGATGGTGGATACGGATCTGGACTTCGAAACGGCGCAGGCGTTGGTGTACGTCCTCCGCGACGGAAACGCGCTGAGCACCGAACGTATCACCCAGGAGATGCGCCCGCGCATGAACCTTGCACGGCTCGACAGCACCCAGACCCCGGAGCCCGATCAGATGGCCGACGCGGTCAGCCGACTCGTACGGCGCACGGGGGACCAGATCGACGATCTCGGCCGGTACAACCCGTACCCGCGCCTGAACACGATCGTGCAGCGTGCCGAGGCACAGACACAGGATCGCGCGACGCTGGCGGTTATCGAGCCCGTTTACGAACAGAAGGCCTGGCTGCAGGTGCAGGAGCGTCCGCAGCGCCGTGAGCTGCGCGATCGCGTCGAAACGTTGCTCGTACGTGCATACACCTCGCTGAAGAAGCCCGAGAAGGCGGCCGCGGTGAAGAAGTACATGCAGGAGGAGCGCCAGGCGTTCAACGACGTCGAGACCGAGGTGCGCCGGTTCGCATACGGCCGCCGCGCCGGCGTGCACAAAAAGGAGTCGACGCTCGATCCGGTGGCCGCCGCGCGCGCGAAGGAGGACAACATCCATCAGAAGCAGACGCATGTCGAGCCGCAGGAGCCGAGCTCGCCCTCGGTGAACCCGACCGATACGGAGCACACCCCAACCGATCCGGCATCGAACGAAACGCCGAAGGAAAACGGCCCGAAGCCGGAGAACGCTCCGGTACAGGAACCGAAGGCACAGGATCTGAAGACGGTGGACACCAAGCCACAGGAGCCGAAGAGCCTGGAGCCCAAGGCCCCCGAGAGCAAGATGGTGACGCCGGAGGTGCGGAATCAGCCGACGGCGACGAAACCGGTGCAGGAGAAGCCGAAGCTGTCAACGTCCCCGGCAACAAAATCGGCAACGACCAAATCGGCCGGGGCGAAGTCGACCGGGACCGGCCACGCCGTCTCGAAGCCCGGCTCGACGAAGCCCGGCTCGACGAAGCCGGCCGGCACCAAGCCTGCGGCCAAGCCGGCGACCTCCAAACGGACCAGCGACAACTCCGTGCCGCATGTCTACGACCTGAACGGCAAGGCAAAGAACGGCTCGCATCCGTAGGAGAAGTTGCCGCGGGCTACGCACCACATGCCCCGACGGCGGACCCGGCCCATAAGTAAAGAGGGGGAGCGATCGGCATTCGATCGCTCCCCCTGCTTTTTCCATCATGCTCGTCGCACGCTCAACGCGTGATCACCAGTCGGTCGACCGCCTGGATCCCATCCCCCGTCAACTGCAGCATGTAGACGCCCGGCGCCAGATCGGCGCGATCGATCTCCGCGGTGTACCGCATGCCCGCCTTGGCATCGCCGCTGTAGACGGTGGCCACCGCCTGCCCCAACGACGTGAACAGCCGCACGTCGACGTGTCCGTCCCTCGCTGTCGTGAAATCCACCGAGGCCTGTCCCGCGGTCGGGTTCGGATAGACATGCAGTTGGGCACCGGCCGAACCGTCGGCCGTAGTACCGCCGGCGACCACAACCTTCGCCAGGGTCGACTTCGAGACCGCCGCCAGGCCGTGCTTGACGCGGCTCATGATGGAGGTGAACGAACCGGTGAGCACGGCCTGATTGTTGTAGATCGCGATCCCGGAAACCAGGTTGTTGCAGTTCACATCCCAGTTGGCGTCGAGCGTTCCGTTGTCGTAACGAACCACCGCGGCATTGTTGCGCGTGGTGCCGCCGACCGTCGAGAACGAACCACCGACGTACAGGCGATGCGATTCCAGCGTCAGAGCGTACACCGTGCCGTTCACGTTCGGATTGAATCCGGCGTTCGCGGTGCCGTCGGTGTTGTTGACGCTGGCGAGGTGGTTGCGCGACGCACCGCCGATCGAGGTGAACGATCCGCCGAGGAACACCGTGGCGCCGTCGCCGGTGACCGTGATCGCTTCCACCGATCCGGACGGTGAGGGATTCGGATCCCATGAGGTCACGCTTCCGTCGGTCAGGTCCACCGCCGCGAGCCCGGCGCGCGACTGTCCGCCGATCGTCGTGAACGTTCCCGCCACGTAGGCGATGTTCCCGGATATCGCGATGTGATAGATGATGCCGTTCGCGTTCGGGTCGATCGAAGTGATCGTGACCGGATTCGTCGAGAGGTCCACCACCGCGATGTTGTTACGCGCGGTTGCGCCGCCCCACGAACTTCCGTCGAACACTTCGATGGATGTGAAGTTGCCCACCACCACGGCGTCCGTGCCGTGCAGAGCGATGTTCCACAGCTTGCCGGAGGTCCCGTACGTCGGGCGGAACTGCGGCGACGTCACGTTGCCGCCGATCGTCCACTCGATGAACTGGTTGCGCGATCCGTTGCCGCCGTTGAACAGAGCGTCCGGACCAACCGCCAAAGCGAGATCGGAGCCGCCGACGTTGCGGAACGCAAAGCCCTTCGCCCACGGCGGCGCGCCGCACTGCATGTCGGGGAACACGGGCGCGTTGTTGACGATCTTTCCGATGTGTCCCGATGCGAACGTTGCGTCGTCACGCCCGCCGATGAACACACCGGAGGAAGTGAACCCTGCGTCGAAGGCCACGGTGCGCCCCTCGGTCCATGTCGCCGAGCCGGGATTCCAGGTCGTGTTGACGTTCCCGCTGTTGTCCACCATCGCAAAGTAGTTGCGCGCAACGCCGTCGAACGTGGTGAAGGGGCCGGCACAATACCAGTTGCTGCCGCCGTCGGGCGTGATCGAGTAGATGGTGTTGTTCACCGCGCCGCCGATCACGAAGCCGGTGCGTACCGTTCCGTCCGACACGTCCATGCGGGCCATGCGGTTGCGGCTCTTGCCGCCGATCGTCGTGAACGCTCCGCACGCCGTCACGATGGTGTTGGCGGAGTTCACCTCGATGTCGTACACGCCGGCGTTGGCATTGGAGCTCCAGGCCGCGATCACCGAGCCGTTGGTGGTGTCGATCTTCGCAATGCGATTGCGGTTGGATCCCTTCACCGTGGTGAAATCACCGCCGATGTAGATGCGCGAGCCCACCTGCACCAACGCACGGACCACCGAGTCGGTGCCGGCCGAGGCGCCGCTCATGAACGTCGCGTCTGTGGCGGTCGGGACGGTCAGGTTGATCTTCGCAATGTTGTAGCGGCCGACGCCTCCCACGGTGTTGAACTGTCCGCCGATGTAGATCACATTGGCGCCGCCGTCGATCGTCAGCACGCGCGGTGTCATCGAGTTGACGGTCACGCCCGTCACGGAGATATCGAAGTTCGCGTCGAGCGCGCCGGTGGTGGCGTCGAGGCGGGCGATCCTGTTCCGCGTGGAGACACCGACGGAGGTGAATTCGCCGCCGATGTAGAGCTTCGTGCCGATCAGGCACAGCGCGTGCACGGCGCCGCTGATCTCCGAGGGCGCGAATGCCGCCACGATGTTCCCCGATGCATCGAGCCGCACGACGCGGTTGCGCACCGTGTTGTCGACCCACGTGAACTCACCGGACACGTAGAAACCGCCGGCCCCGTCCGGTATCGACGCATACACCTTGTCGCCGAACCCCCAGTTGTGGATCTGTGCACCGGAGGTGGAATTCACCGTCCGCCCAACGCCGTCGCGCGTGTAGAGATTCTCGAACGAACCGGACACGTAGAGCGTGGTCGCGTTCGCAACCCCGAGGATATCGCCCCCGGTGTCGAGGTCGGGGAAGTTCGTGACGAAGGTTTGTGCGTGCGCGTTCGTGTGTAACGCAATAAGCACCGTGAGAAGTAATACGCGCGCCGAAGCGCGCAGGCTGTTCTTCATGGACATGCCTCGCTTCTGATTGATCAGACGTGAATTGGATGTGGTGGCCTCGCTGAAGGACATCGCCGAGGCCCCCGACGTGTCGAGGGTCAATGGGGGTGCTCGTCCGGCATCTCGAACATACCGCAGTACGGGAACAACATGTGAGGCGGCTGCGCGCGCATGAATGCGTCCGGCTCGACGTGGCAGCAGACGCTGGACGCGTACACGCTGCGCAGGCATTCCACCCGATGCCGTTCCGTATGCCGAGACGGCTGATCGCCGCTCCCCGCAGGTGAGATCGTCGGCGATCGGATACACGACTTCGACGGCAACGATCCGGGTCCGCGGCCCTGAGAGCACGTCAGGGCGTTCAGGAATCCGCGATCGTTGGTCGATGTGGTACCCAAATTAGGGGGGTATATTCGCGGCGGGAAGACAAAGAAGGCACGAAAAGAGCAGATTCAATCGGCCCGCCATGGGCGTGGATGCCGATCGAATCGCCGAAATTGCCGCATTTCGGTCCAACACCAGAGGAGGCATAATCGGATGTCCAAGGCTCCTTCCACCGATCTCTTCGATCTCATCAAGTCCCTGACCAAGCCGGAGAAGCGCCGGTTCAAGCTGTTCGCCCAGCGCCACTCGCTCGCCGGAAAGAACAAGTACGTCTCACTGTTCGACGCGATCGACCGGCAGCAGACCTACGACGAGACGGCACTGCGCCGCCAGCACCCTCAGCTTCGCTCGGCCGATCTGCGAAGCATGAAGCCATACCTGCATGATCTGATACTGCGCAGCCTCCGCGACGCGTTGAAGGAACGCACCAATGCCGCGACGGCACAATACCAGATCGACAAGGTGGAGATCCTGATGCACAAGGGTCTGTACACTCAGGCCGCGCGCATGCTCGCGCGGGCCAAGACGTTTG
The DNA here is from genome assembly GCA_964549365.1 of uncultured Alphaproteobacteria bacterium. Classification (GTDB taxonomy): domain Bacteria; phylum Bacteroidota; class Ignavibacteria; order OLB7; family OLB7; genus JAFDZV01. The sequence continues at coordinate 12,577 of CAZJYH010000024.1, read as the reverse complement.
CCGCCGACAACCTTCATCGCGTGAAGATGCTCGAACTCCTCTTCCTCGAGTCGGAACTGAAGGTGCGCATCCCGGAATACGATTCGCTCGAATATCATGAGGGCATTCATCGCCAGCAGATCGAGGTGCTCGGCAAGCTGCGCGAGAACGTGAACTACTATGATCTGTTCATGCGCGCGCACTATCTCCAGTTGGCGACGTTCGATCCACGGAACGAGGAGGAATGGAGCCGCTTCCATGCCATCAAGGAGTCCCCCCTGCTCACCGACGAGTCCAGACCCACCACGATGTTCGCGCGCATGCAGTTCTATGAGATCAACCGGCGCCTCTGTCAGATGATGAGCGACTTCCACGGAGAGCTGGGGTATCTGTTGAAGAACATCGCGTTCCTGAATGCGAACCCCGACTTCCGCGAATTACGGTGGTACGAGTACATCTTCTATCTGCTGGGCGCACTCGATCTGCTCTCGTACCTGCGCCGCGACGATGAGTTCGCGCACTACCATGCCGTGGTGAAAAGTCTGCGCGAACAGACCACGAGATTCCGCGCCAACGTCGAGTTCACGATTTGTTTCGCCGAGTTTCTCCACGATGTGCGCAACTGCCGATTCGATGCCGCGTACGCACTGGTCCCTTCGCTGGTGGAATTCTTCGAGGAGCGGCCGCCGTTGATCGAGTCCGCCTGGTACCATGAGGTGCTCGGCGCGATTCTGACGCTCGCGATCATCACGGAGAATGCGGCCGAGGCCCGCAGAGTGGCCGGCCTGATGATCAACAATCGCGAATCCTACCGGTCCGATCGATACGTGGAACAGACGAAACTGTTGAGCATGATCACGTACTTCGACGCCGGCGATGTGGAGGCCACCGAGTCGGCCGTGCGCGGGATGTACCGGTTCCTGAAGCGCAAGAAGAAGGTTTCGGAGTTCGAGGAAACGCTGCTGCAGTTCCTTCGCAAACTCCCCGGAATATCCGATCGCACGCTTATGCGCGCGGCGTTCGCCGAGCTGCACGATGCGCTCGCGGCATTGCGCGACACACCCGAAGGGCGGATGCGCCTTCGGCAGTTCGACTTCCTGACGTGGCTGCAGGCGAAGATTCAGGGACGCTCGTTCCGCGAGCTGTTCATCATGCATCATCGGTCCGAGACGTCGGATCGCATGAACGAGCCGGTGGCCGCGTAGCGCGCGATCTCGAACAACATTGCGAAGTGACGGGCGCTTCCTCACTTCGACCCGATGCTCTCTCGTTCAACAGAATCGATGCCGTCGGCTCCCATCCTCTTCTCGAGACGGGGAACCGGCACGCACGCCGGTCGTGATCTCACGGCCGGACCGCACATCGCATCGACGCGGTGTGCACCCAACTACCAACGCGCCCAGGGCACGCGCCCGGGCCTACCTTATACATTCAGGAGACTACGAATATGAATCGCATACTTGCCGCACTGATCCTCGCGATGACGCCCACGCTCGTGCTGGCCGATCCGCCGAAGGAGGACGTGCATCGCCCATACAAGGAACTCAGCCAGTGGTATGCCCAGGTGGATCTCGGCATGAACTTCTCGTTCGTGAAGTTCGATCCCGGATTCCGTCTGCTCACGCCGGGCGAGGGACCGAACAGCATCTTCAAGTCCGCCGACGGGATCGGCGCGATCGCCGGCGCGACGCTCGGCTACAAGGTGAGCAACGACTTCTCGGTGAGCATCTCTGCGGCCTACGACTCACGCCGCGTCCGTCGCTCCGGCGTTGCGCAGGATACCTGCGTCATGCTGGACCTGGAAACCGGTGAATCCGATGCGATGCTCGAGGACGTCCGCAAGGAATACAACGTGAAGGCGGACTATCTCTCGGTATCGTTGCTCGGTAATGTGCGGGTCAACGACGCGTTCTTCTTCGCCGGCCCAACCGCTTCGCTCCCGCTTGCTCACAGCGTCGGCGAGACCGATCGCATCGTCGACGAGACGTCGGATTGCTACTACCTCTTCGATACGCCGAGCGCATCGAAGACCGTCAGCGGCGAAACCCGCGCGAAGGAGAATCTCGACAAGCGGTATTCGCTGAAGCTCGGCGCCGGGTACGAGATCCACGTTGCCCCGGGCATCAGCATCGTGCCGCAGGTTGCCTACGACGTGAACTTCAGCGACATGCTGAAGGATGATGAAGTCCTCACCGCGAACCCGCCCGACGGCTCCACCTCCGGAAGCGCAACCATCGCACGATCGAAGCGCCTCAGCTCGCTGCAGGCCACGGTCGGCCTCCGCATCAACCTGTAAGCCTCCACGAAGCATCCCATGAACAGCATCAAACGCTTCGGCGTGGCCGCGATCATCGCGGCCACGCTCGGCTTCTCGTTGGCCGATCGAACCGCGGCACAGCCGCGCGTGGAGCAACCGCCGTTGGGGCAGCCGCCGGTGGAACACCGCGCCGAGGTCCGCATCGCAACGCTGGGGATCAGCGCCGCCGGCGCCGACGATTTCGCCCCGGCCGCGCTGCGCGGCGGCGAGGACATCCTCTTCACATCGACCCGATCCGGAGAACAGCGTCTGTGGCGTGCCTCACGCAACGACGACGGTTGGAGCACGCCCGTAACCGAGAGCGCGGCGCTGGAACACGCACGGCAGATCGGCGTGGCGACGCTGACGCCCGACGGCACCTTCATGATCTTCGCCGCGACCGACTGGGACGGCGAGGATGCGGACGCGGCGCAGGGGCGCACGGATCTCTACTCGGCGGAGCTCGTGAGAGGGCGGTGGAGCAACATCCGCAACCTGGGCCCGAACGTGAACAGCGGCGCGTGGGAATCACAGCCCTCACTCGCCGGTGACGGGAGCACACTCTACTTCGCGAGCGATCGAAGCGGGGGCCTCGGCGGCACCGACATCTACGTCTCGGTTCGCAACGACGGCGAGTGGTCGCGCGCCGTCAACCTGGGCGCCGCGGTCAATACTCCCGCCGATGAGTTGAGCCCGAGCATCGCCCCGGACGGGAAGTCCCTCTTCTTCGCGAGCAACGGGCATGGGGGCGTGGGCGGCTTCGATCTGTTCGTTGCCGGCGGGGGCGGCGATCGCGGCACCGGCTGGGGAGCAATTCGGAACCTCGGCACGCCGATCAACTCGCCGGCCGACGACTTCTACTTCGTCTCGCTGCCGAACAGCACCAACGCCTACTTCGTCTCCGACCGCGGCGGCGACATGGACGTGATGGTCGCCTATCCGAACCCGTTCCCCGCCGAAGCGATGGTGGCGGTCGCCGGCATCGTCTCCGACGCCGCGACGCACACGCCGGTGGCGGCGAAGATCACCGTGACGGATCTGGCGTCGGGGGAGGTGGCGGCCACCTACACAACGGACGATCGCACCGGCGGCTACTACGTGCTGCTCGCGCGCGGGCATCGGTACTCGCTGACGGCAACGGCGGCCGACTATATCTTCTACTCCGACGAATACTCCGTCGCACCGAACGCTCCGGGGCGCGAGGTGCGGAAGAACATCGACCTGAATCGTGCGTCGGGGGGCACCGTGCGCCTGCTGGTCTTCTTCGACTACGATCGGGACGAGCTGCGGAATGAGTCGAGGCCGGAATTGAACCGCGCGGCCGAGTTCCTTCGAAGTCATCCGCAATTGCACGCGGAGATCGCCGGCCATACGGACTCGGTCGGCTCACCGGCCTACAATCGTGGGCTGTCGCGCAACCGGGCCGAGGCGGTGCGGCGGTTTCTGGTGACGCAGGGGATCGATGCCGCGCGCCTCAGCGCCGGCGGCTACGGCGAGGAGCAGCCGGTGGACGACAACGGCACCGACGATGGGCGCGCCCGCAATCGCCGCGTGGAGATGCGCGTGGGGAGGTGACGGTGAGCACAGCGAGTGTAATGTGACGATACGCAGCGGGCCGGGGAGGAGTCTCCGGCCCGGTGTGCCTTGTGATCGCCGCCGCCGTCGTGCTCCAGACGGACGGAACCGAACGAATGGGCGCCTTCCAGATCGTCGGGTTCGCCGTCAGGGAGGGCGGCAGGATCGAGACGGTGTTGAGAATGTTCGGGTTGACGATGTCGGTCGGGCGCGGGCCGATCGATTGCAGCGCGCGCCTCTCCGCATGCTTCTCCGTACGACCGACGCCGCCGGTGGTGTCGTTGTTGACGCGACCCCACAGCCGGCCGCCGATGCCTCCGCCGATGCCCTCATAGCCGTCGTTCTCGTAGAGCGGCCGCCCGGTCTGCTCGTGCAGGATTGCCTCGCCGATCAACGTCACGCGGTTCAGGTCGTCGTACTGGTTGAACGTCAGCCGACGAGCATATTATTGATCAAGCACTGCGTGAACTATAATCAATGGCAAGACATTGTTTCTACTTTCCCTGAAGTGGAGGGTTCCCATGCACATACCAATCGTATTCGGATCGATATCGAGCTCCCATGCTATCGATTATCACCCTTAGAAAGGTCGTGTCGACAATGCAGCACCGATCCCGATACGACATTCGTCGGCCTCCGAATACAAGAGTGTCAGGCACATTGCCGCTACGGTAAACCAGACATACGATCCGCGCATCGACGTAATCCAGTGGTGCCAGCTCACAGTTCGGGAACATTTGGAGATATGCGTCAACCTTGTTGAGATATGCTGTATCGACAATGACCCTCGGCTGGCCATCGCAAAGTCTCAGAACATCTTCGGGAGCCTGCCCGGCGACCGTCAAGCTGTTAAATGGAATCGCACATCGCTCCATACGGCGTGGCGCATTGCTTCCTGTACTACAGGCCCCACAGAGCAACTGGGAGAGCGTCAGGCACAGATACCGGTATCTGCCGGTCTGGTGTATACGATTTCTTGTGTTCATTACGCTGTCTCTTCTAATCGGCTAGAACGGGCGCCCGTTCGCCGACCAACACCACGTGATTCAACCAGTCGTACTGGTTGAACGTTAACCACCCTTTGACGGCCGGCTCTTCGGTCTGTGAGAATCGAGCTTCAATTGCCGAATCCGCCCCACCTTATACACGGATATATTGTATAGTTCCGAGGCGACTATCAGGTGCGTACGATCTTCCAAAGGCAGCGCCAGGGCGAATCGCCCTAATGAATCCGTTCGTGTATCGGCGTTCGCGAACACCCGGTCGAAGGGAATCTTCGTGGAACAATCACGTCCAGCCGAGTCACGGGTGTCGGGTATCAATTCGCCGTCCATCGTGTACCGATAGCCTGCACAAACATATGCGTCGGCAACGGGCCTGCCGGCCTCATAATCAACGATGGTACCGGAACAACTGAATTCCCACTTGTCCGATTTTTGAAGCGTCTTCGGCCTAGATCGATCAGTTCGGAACGTGACATACGACACATTCCATTCGCACCGGAAGTTGCGGCTCCAGGTCCACTATCGGGTCGGCATAAACGTCACGCTATCAATCCGCATAAACATCGCCGATTGGACTTCGAGCGAATCCAAAGTAGCCGTAGTAATGCGCTGCCGGATCGGATGTTAAATGACGATCAACGCATCAAGGAACAGCGAGAGAGCAACACACGCGCCTGCAATTGACATGATCACGGAACGACCTGTTTGACAAATCGGCCATACCGATACAGAAGGATTCCCGTTCGCCGATCAACACCACGCAGAATCTTCTAATACTCTAGGATTGTGAATTCAACTCGACGATTTTGCCTACGTCCGACTTCAGTCGCATTGGGTGCAACCGGTTTCGAGTAGCCGAAACCACGGATTGTAAGCCGATCCGGTGATATCCCGCCAACAGACATCAGGTACTGCCGCACCGCTTCCGCACGATCCAACGAGAGCTTCCGGCAGAACTCCTCCGACCCGACAGGGTCAGTGTGACCGGCAATCTCCATGCGCAGACCAGCATTCTCTCGCATCAGTACGGCAACGCGATTGAGTTCGGGGAACGATTCGGGATCGATGGTTGCCGTGTTGTAGCCAAACAGGACGTATTGTGGCGCGAAACTTTTACCTCGCGCGAGCTTCACCAGGTGAAAATCCTGCCGAATTGTATCGTATGACGTGCTAATTGGAACGGTAAAGCGTTCCGTCTTGAAGACGTACCCTTGTTTCGATGCAATGACGCCGTAAGGACTCCCCGGCGCGATCGTCACCGCAAATGCTCCGGTGGTTGAGTCGCTCGCGACGTCGAGAACCATCGCGCCGGTATTGCGGTTTTCGACCACAATTAGGGCTCCAATCGCCTCTCCTGTGGCCTGATCGACCACTCGACCACTGAGTGGTACCCCGGCAGTACTCCGGGAGGTGGTCGGTCGTGAAAAAATCTCATCAAGTTCATACTGTCTATCCGGACCGAGACGTGAGACGATCAGCTCCAGAAGCGCCGAATCCCTACGGTAACTTTGACCTTTATATGAGAACTGCAATCGACTCAGGCAAAGCGTATCCACCGTCGAATCCTTACGCTGGAACAGCGCGACGATGCGCGCATCGACAATACCTCTCTCCTTCTTTCCACGCTCAACGGCTTTCGCGAGGCACCTCTCAATTTCAGAAACTGTACCGTCGTCAACCACAACCACCTTTGATCTTGAATTCCGCTCAATGACCCATACCGGGCGCATGGCTATAGGCGAAGTAGCGTTAAGCGCATAGTGAAAGATCTCGATCCGCCTTGTACTCTGCGCGTCTCCGCGAATCGTTGAGCATCCAATGAAGAGCATCGACAAATACATTCCGTACAAAACTTGTCGGCGAATGCCGCTTCGCTGTATCATCTGATTCCTCCACCATGTTTGACACGCTTCGACAAAGCAACCTCACTGACCGAACCTACGAACATGCGTTCATTCATCGGGACAACAATAACTAACGCTCCGGGATAGGGGTTTGCGGCAGGTGCGTCCATGGGTAAACGGTATTGAATAGATCGATGTAGTTTGTGTGATCCGGCCGAATGTACTGAAGATGACGCATAGCCTTGCCAGCACTAAATTCGGCCTTGACAGCCTCTCTTTCGTCGGCATCCTGGTAGTCCGGATCAGGGGTATTGGCGTCCAGGTTGTACTGCACTCGACTCTTAAAATAGCGGAATGCGTGATTGCCCTCGTGGATGAGCGCTTCGGCAGGGCCGAGATACTGAACGACTGGGTGCAGATCTTCGTCAATGGCTTCGTATGACATCCCGGCGGTCTGCCCCCAAATCAGCGTGCCGCTTTTGCCGTCCTTGCTACCAGTGAACTTGTTCTCCGTCCAGAACACGCCCGAGACCATGTTGATCGTAAACCCCTTTTCTGTCTCCAGATAGCGAAGCTGTGCCGCCTCTGCTACACCATGCTCTTCCATATAGTGAACGGTTCGCTCATAGGCACGCTTGAGGTCCGTGTCGACAATCGGCTTCCCGTCTTCGCCCAGCCGATAGCTGCCGTCGTCATTCACCTTGTAGAAGGTGAACTCCTGACCATCCCGGTCCACAAGCCGCAACGGATTATTGGCTGAGTACGCATACGGGCTATGCCCACGGTACTTCTCCCACAACGGGTCGATCGAAAGGAAACGAGCATCCTCCATCCCCCGCACCCCCAGATTCATCGCTCCACTCTCCGCATCCCGTTCCTTGTCGATGTAGTTCTTCCGCACGCCCGCCACAACGCCCGCGATCGGTATCGCCTCGCCGAACGGCCGGTAATCGAGGCGTTCGATGACCGCGCCGCCGCTGTCCAGCGTCACCCGCGCCGAGCCGAGATGATCGGCAATCACGTACTTCTTTTCGAGTGACGGTGACGTTATCAGATTGGTGGCCGTGCCGAGTCCGTAGGTCAGGTACGCGGAAGGGTACATGTACACCCTTCGTCCCGTATCTCCGCACTGCGTACCCGCGGTCTGCTGGCCGTGATACACCGCCAACTGTTCGCCGTGACCGCCCAGAAGATAATACACCCAGGAATATGGGCTCACGGTGTCGTTGGCGCCCTGCCAGTAGAGCCGCTTCTGCTCGCGCTCCCCGGCTGCGCTGTAGCGATACCGCCAGTCCGGCCCCATGGTCGTCAGGTTGCCGACGCCGAACCGACGCGCCAGGCCGCGATAGCTGTAGGCGTACTCCTGCCGATAGCTCGCCGCAGGATTGGCGTCGACGACACGTTTCATCACCGTGGCCCCATTGCGATCATAGGCGAACGTGGTCGTGCTGCGCGTGATGACGCCCGTCGTGTCGGTGAGGGTGGCTGTCGCTAGCCGGTTCGATCCTCCCGCCGCGCCGCCGAATGCATACGCCATGTTGTCTCCCTGCAACGGCGTTACGGTCTGCGCGCTCACGCGATTGCCGACGGCGTCGTAGCCGTAGCGCTCCGTCAGTCCGGGCATGCTCCACGTTCCGAGACGTTGCGTTGCGTCATAGCCGTAGGTCTGCGTCGTGGCCGGCGCAACGACGTGATCGGAGAGCTGCGTCATGATCTGCCCGGCGGGATCGTACGTCAACGCCTGCTTCCAGAGCGGAGAGCCGCCCTTGGTGGCAACCATGCTGTCGAGCCACTTGCGGTGGTTGTACGCGTAGTCCACCAGCACGTTGATCTTCGGGTAGGCCATCGTGTCCACCTGCCCGCCGCGCGTGTAGCGGTACACGACTTCGGCATTGTCCGGACGCGGGAGCGAGGGACGGAACGACCAGGTGTTGCCGGTGAACGGCCCCGGCACGAGACCGGCGTTGATCGAGGAGATGGAGGTCCACACGGAGTCCATCCGCCCCTGCGCGTCGTATCCATACCAGGTTTGGAATGTGCGGTGGTAGTCCACCACGCGCACGCTGGTCACAAGGTTCGCGCTGTTGTACGCGTAGTAGACGGCATCGAACCCGAGGTTCTCGGTGTAGCGCACCAGCGCCTCGACGCGCCCGCGCTCGTCGTAGCTCATCACGGCGTAGTGATACGGCTCGCCGCCGTGTTCGCGGTAGGCGACAACCGCCTCGTGTCCCTTCAGGTTGCGAACCTTCCCCTTCGGCATCAGGGCGTTCCATTGGGTATGGCTCGGCAGGCCCGCCCAGATCGAGCCCTGGCGCGCGGGCAAGGTGTCATAGTTGATCGCGATGCGGACGAAGTGCGGATAGACGGTCGCGTCCTCGAAGTCGGTCAATGACGCGTAGGGCGTCGAGGGCGATGCATAGTGCCCGACCGGATGCCGTAGATACGGCCCCTTCGGCGTTTCGCTCTCCTGAAGCATCGCGTTGACGGGAAGCGTGCAGATGCTCTGCTTCGCCGATTGCGCCGGTGCCCAGAACGTCGGCGTCGGCGTTATAGGGTTCTGCCACACCGTGACGTTCGCCGTCACGGTCATCGCGCTGTCCCACTTCGGGCCGATCGCCAGCTTCGAGGCGTCGAGCAGATCGGTGGTCCGAAGGCTCGGCCCGCCCTGCATCGATCGTCGAGCTTCCTTCTTCTCCTCGGTGCCGTAGATCCCTTCCGGCGAACGGGCATGGCCGCGCAGCCAACTCGTCGGATCATCCCAGCCGTCATCCTCGACGGTTGCACGATGCGGGTTCTCGCCGATGATCGCCTCGCCGACGAGCACGATTCGGTTCAGATCGTCGTACTGATTGAACCCGAGCTTTCCCTTGTACCATTGGTCCTCCGTCTGCGAGTAACGCATGTTGCGGAGCTTGTCGAACGCATAGGTTACCGAACCGAGATCGGGCTGATGTTTCTCGCGAACGTTGCCCCACTGATCGTAGTAATACGCCGTCGTGTCCCCCTTCGGGTTGATCGCGAGCGCCAGGCGTCCGGCAGCGTCGTACTCGTAGCGTGTCGTCAGGCGCAGCCCGGCGGAGTCGGCAACCTCACGCCGCACGCGTCCGAGGGCATCGGCGTACGTCGCATGCTTCACGCCGTCCTCGTTCGTCGTGACCGTCGCCGCGCAGAAGCCGAGGAAGTCCTGACCGGCGGGACCGGCCACGGTGATCCCGAAGCTGTCGGGCGGTGCGGTGCGGTAGCTCACGCGCACCTTCGAGCCGTCCGCGTTCGTCGTCTCCGTCACACGGCCCAACGCGTCGTAGGTCGTGCGCACGGTGTCCCCCTCGACGTCGATGCCCGTTACGGCCTTGCCGAGCCCGTTGTAGAATGCGAACGCATGATCGGTACGGGCGGGTCCGTTGTCCTCGACGATCGGCGCGTCGGTCGCCAGCAATCGCCCGTCCGCGCCGTGCGTGTACGTGGCCGTCGAACGGCGCACGAGCCCCATCCACGGGTGCGCGGGGTCCTGCCGGTTCGCCGTGTGCCGACTGTCGTCCACCTTCGCGCGCATCGTCGTCGTCAGGTTGGCGTCGTCATGATCGAAGGCGAGCGTGTAGTCCGAGCGCTCCGTGACGCGATCGAACTCGCCGTAGACGAGGAACTTCGGCCGCATGTCCTGTGACGCCGTGCCGCTCGCGAACGCGACGGTGCCGTCGGCGGTCTTCACCAGAAGCCGCACGTTGATCGCGCCCCACAACGGACGCGCGGCGAGCGCCGCCTTCGCCGCGTTCAGGTTCACGCGCAGCTTGTAGCCGCCGTCGATCGGCGTGATGGAGCCCGCCCCGGCAAGCGTGCGCGCGTGCTTGCCCTCTTTCGTTTCCGCGCCCCCGTCGCCGCCCTCTTCACCGGCCGCGCAGTTGAGCACGAAGGTGGTGGAGAACACCGAATCGATCTGCACCTCCAGATGCACGCACTCGCCGTCAACGCTCGTGATGACGGTCTCCAGCATCAGGCTGTCGATCCGTCGCGCCGTGTGCAGTGCGCTCGCCGAGTCGATGACGTAGGGCAACACGCCGTACACGCCGCGATAGCCGGTGTGCACCGGATACGGGAGCATCTGGTCGCACGTGGCCATGAGCGAACGCCCCGGCGACTTCGCCTCGGCGGGATCGTCCTTGCACGGGCACGCCGGTTGTTGCGTGAGCGGCAGGTGCGCCCAGAGCGTGTCGTACGTCGCCGTCTCGAACACCGGCCCGGTCACGATCGTGGCCGTCGCCTTGCCGTCGATCTTCCGGCAGTGCACCGAGTCGGCGCGGCGCTGGTAATACGTGTCGCCGTACAACTCGATCGCCTCGCTGCCGACATAGCGCACGGTGTCCAGCGCGCCGAGGCGCGGGAAGTCCCCCGGCGCCCAGAGCGTGGCAAGGCGTCCGTTCTTGTCGTACGCGGCACGTTGCAACCAGCCGTTGGCGTCGCGTGTGCCCGCGGTCAGGCCGTAGTACGTCAACTCGTTGTACGCCGCCAGCGTGTCGGTCTTCAGCGTGAGCGTGACCGGATCGTAGCGCCGCACGTACGTGCGCGTCGCGGCGGGCGTCGCGTACCAGACCGGGAACGCCCCCGGCACCAACGCCGCGCCCCGCACCGTGTCGTCGTTCGAGAGCACCAGCCCCGATGGGCGCGGACCGCTCTCGCACGAGCCGATCCCGAACGTATCGATCCCACACCACTCGTGATTGTAGCTGTAGCGGACCGCCGCGCCCAACGCGTTGCGCTGTTCCTCCAGCAGACGCCGCCAGCCGTACGCATAGCGATAGCTCGCCTTCAGCACGGCGGCGTTCCCCGCGCCGAGGATCGAGTCACGCAGCGTCACGCCGCGCTCGGTGCGGTTCAACCCGGCGAGCACGGCATCGTTCAGCACCGCGCGCGTTCCGGCGAGGCGCCCCCCGGCGTTGCTTCGCCACGATGCGCGTTCAACGCCGAAGAGCGGCGGCAACGACAGGTCCGCGCTCATGGTGTCCTGCCGGTACACCGCCACCGGCGGCGTGTACTCCATCTCCTCCCACCGCTTGCCGCGCACGCAGGCGGAGTCGGCCGCGCGGAACGCGTTCCAGTTGGCCAGCGACGCAAACTTGTCCCAGCCGTATTCCAGCCACGTGAGCGCCGTGTCGAGCTGCGGATAGTTCGCGTAGTCGGTCGTGTCGCTGAAGAGGATCGTGGTGTGATCGTCGGGGCGTTTGATCTGCGTCGCCTTGCGCGTGACTTCGATCCCGTACTTACCGGCAAGGTCCGCGCGTCCACCGAAGCGCCGCGCGGTGTCGGTCGCGTAACTGAACGTCGTGTAGCTCTTGTGCACGCCGTTGACGATCTCGGTGCTGTTGACCGGAAGCACGAGGAACGGCGTGTTCGTCCCGACGCCCGGAATGCCGGTCCCCTGCGCGTACGCCGTCGTGGTCACGACCGTATCACCGCCGCCGATGCGATCGGTGCGCGTGATGGTGGTGTGGTGTTCCGGCGGCAACAACAGGTCCACCGATCCGAGGTTCATCGTCTCGTAGGAGAGGATCGTGGTCGTGCTCTGTCCGGTCGCGGCATCGCGCACCGTCGTGTAGGCGGAGTTGATGTCGGACGTGTACTTCGTCTCGGTCAACATCACGCCGTCCGGCCCGTACTTCTTCACGCTGTCGCACACATCGTTCAGCTTCGCCGGTTCATTGGTCGCGCCCGCGATGATGTTCCCCGCCACCATCGGCGCCTTGTAGTGCAGCGTGTAGACCGCATCCGGCTCGGCGATCGACTTGAGACGGTAGTTCTTCAGCGCGACGGTTTGATGCCCGGCGCCCGGATTGCCGTGCGGAAAGTTGTAGTCCTCGTAGGTGCGGGTGATAGGCTCGTAGTCG
>CAZJYH010000023.1:0-18044 GCA_964549365.1 uncultured Alphaproteobacteria bacterium | reverse complement strand
GCCGAGATGTTCGTCTCGGCGCGCCCCGTCCGTTCCGTCATGGATCGATGCGATGCTTGAAGAGGCGCACGCCTCAGCGCATGCTCTCCTCCGTGGCCGCGTGCTCCAGCCGCCCGCGCAGCTCCGCGTTCTCACCGCTCAACTTCCGCACCTGTGCTTCGAGCATCTGCACCGCCTCGATCAACTTCTCGACGCGATCGTTCTGCTCGCTGGTCCGCTTTTCGAGGGCCTGGATCGCCAGGTACGAGACGCCCACCATGTCCAGGTTGTTCACCGTCGTGTCGGTGCCGATCACTCCGTGGCCGTCCTGGCCGAACAGCCGGTGGAAGTCCTGTGCCATGATGCCGTAGTGGCGGCGGCCGGAGGGATCGTTCGTGTAGCGCCAGGAGCCGAGCTGCACGTCGCGGAACTTCGCGAGCACGTTCTCACCGTCGAGCGTCACGATGTCCGACTTGATTCGGCGATCCGACGGCGCCGCCCAGCCGAGCGTGACCTGCGTTCCGGCGATCGCGCTGATCGTGAGCTGGTCGCCGACCGCCCCCGTGGTTGCCGGCAGGATGAACTCCTCGTCGGCAGCGAGCGACGTCGGTGCCTGGAACGAGACGTACTTCGTGGTGCTCGGGAAGGCGCCCGAGGTGTTGTAGTTCGAGTAGAAGCGAAGCTGGCTCGGAGCGTTGTCGTTGTTGGCCAGCCACAGATCCGTGTTGCCGAACACTGCGGTGTTGGCGGCCGCGATCGTCATATCGTTCGCGCCGGTGTTTGCCCCCAGGAATCCGAAGCTGCCGGTGCCGGAGAGCGTGAGGCCGCGGCCGCCGGCGATCGCCGAACGCGCGCCGCCGACCACGTTGTTCATGCCCCCCGAGATCGTGGCCGAGCTTGCGCCGGTGCCGATCTCGTTGTCGTAGCCGCCGGCGATCGTGCTGCGGTCGGAGTTTGCGCGGATCGCGTGGCTCGTGCCGCCGCCGATCGTGCTGTAGGGCGCGCTCGACTCGATCGTGTCGATCGTGCCGCCGCCGATCACCGTCTCGAACGAGCTGTTGCCGATCGTGTTGTTGCTGCCGCCGCCGATCTTCGAGAACTGCGCGCTGGTTCCAACGGTGTTGCCGTTGCCGCCGGAGACGACGGTGGTGTGCGAGGAGATCACGTTGTTGGTGCCGCCGCTGACGGTGGAACCGAAGGCTCCGGTGTTGATCCGGTTGTTGAAGCCGCCCGCGATCGTCGTGTGATCGCCGGAGGTGATCGTGTTTCCGAGCCCGCCGCCGACGGTGCCGTTGCCGGCGTTCGCGGTGATCGAGTTGCTCACGCCGCCGGCGATCGTTGCGTTGATCGACGATGCGCCGATCACGTTCCGGTTGCCGCCGGAGATCGTGCCGTAGTTCGAGCCGATGGAGTGCACGTTGCCGTTGGCGCCGCCGCCGGCGATCGTCGCGCCCACCACGCCGCCGGCCACGGTGTTGGAGCGGTAGCCGCCGATGATGTTCGCGCTGGTGGCGTTCGGCTCATAGCGCATCACGCGTCCGCGTCCGTCGGTTCCGGTCGAGACGCCGTTGCCGATGTGGACCTGCAGGGCCTGATCATCGGTCGTCCCGACGAAGTTCGTTCCCGGCGTGGTCCCCGTATTTCCGGTAAGCGCCCAGCCTGCCAGGCCCGTGCTGTCGGCGGCCCAGTCGAGCGTGACGGTTGCGCCTGCCACGCTCCTCACCTTCAGCACATCGCCCGCGATGCCGGCCGTATCCGGCAGCACGTAGTTGATGTCGGCGGCCTGCGCCTGTGCCTGGAACGACGTGTAGTTCGTCGTGCCGGGGAATGCGCCGGCGGCCGCGTTGGCCTCGTAGAATCGAAGCTGCGACGCCGTGTTGTTGTTGTTGGCGAGCCACAACGCCGTGTTGCCGAAGGCTGTCACGTTGTTGGTGCTGATCTGCATGTCGTTGGCGCCGGTGTTGGCTCCGAGGAATCCGAAGCTGCCGGTGCCGGAGAGCGTGAGGCCGCGGCCGCCGGCGATCGCCGAACGCGCGCCGCCGACCACGTTGTTCGTGCCCCCCGAGATCGTCCCGGCCACCGCGCTTGCGGCCACCTGGTTGCTTGCGCCGCCTGCGATCGTGCTGCTGCCGGCGGTGGCCCCCACCGTGTTGCTCGCGCCGCCTGCGATCGTGACGTTGGTGGAGCCGGCCCCCACGACGTTGCTCGAACCGCCGCCGATCGTTGCCGTCCCGGAGCCGACGCCGACCTGATTCGACGAGCCGCCGGAGATGGTCGAGACCGTGGAGCTGGTGTCGATAACGTTGTTCTGTCCGCCGCCGATCGTCGAGCGGCCGGCGTTGAGACGGACGGAGTTGCCGGTGCCGCCGCCGATCGTCGAGACGGTTGCGCCCACGCCCACCGTGTTGCTCGAACCGCCGCTGATGGTGGAGGTGTTGGCGTTCTTGTTGACGACGTTCGTGAAGCCGCCGCCGACCGTGGAGATTGTCGAGCCGGTGTCGATCGTGTTGGTCATGCCGCCGCCGATCGTCGAGCGATCGGAGTTCGTACGGATCGTGTTGCCGTAGCCGCCCGGGATGGTGCTGTTGCCGGAACTTCCCTCAACGTTGTTGAACGATCCGCCGCCGATCGTCGTGCGCACCGAGCCGGTGCCGACCTTGTTCCCTTCGCCGGCGCCGATGTGCGACTCATAGGCGTTGTCGGCGATGCCGCCGTTGTGTCCGCCGCTGATCGAGCTCCACCGCGCGTTCGTGCCGATCGTGTTGTTGTCGCCGCCGGAGATGACGGTGGTGGTGGAGAGCGTCGAGTTCGATGCTCCTCCCGAGATCACCGATGTGCTCGCGCCGACGCCGATCCGGTTGTTGCTTCCCCCCGAGATCGCCGACGTTGCGGCGCTCGTGTCGATGGTGTTGCTGGTGCCCCCCGATATCACCGACGCATTTGCGCCGGGCCGAATCCTGTTCGTGCTCCCTCCCGCAACGGTGCTGTTGCCGGCAGTGGTGCCGATCTGGTTGCCGTTGCCGCCGGAGATCGTGGTGTTGACAGAGCTGACGTCCACCGTGTTGCCGTTGCCGCCGGCGACCGTCGAGTAGTTCGACGCGATCGAGTTCGGCGAGCCGTTGTTGCCGCCGCCGGAGATCGTGGCGCCGACGACGCCGCTTGCCACGCTGTTCTTCTGGTGGCCGCCCACGACGTTGGCGCTGGTGCCGTTCGGCTCGAAACGCATCACCCGGCCCCGACCGTCGGTGCCGCTGGTGACGCCGTTGCCCACGTGCAGTTGCAGCGCCTGGTCGTCGGTCGTGCCGACGAAGTTCGTCCCCGGCGTGGTCCCCGCGTTTCCGGTGGTCGTCCAGAACGTGCCGGCCAGCGCCGGAGCGAGCGAGGATGCGGTGCGCGTCTGAACGATGCCGCCGTTGGAGACCAGCAGCGTGTCGGACGTGCTTCCCGGCGCGAGCGCGTCGAGCGTGAGCCCGTCGAACTGCGGCCGTGCGTCGCGATGGATATCCTGCGGCAGGGTGATCGTCACGTTGCCGCGCGCCGTGTCGACGAGCACCTGATTGGTTCTCCCGGTGATCGAGAGCACGCCGGTGTTGCGCACGTTGAGCGCCGCGCCCAGCGCCACCGAATCATCGCCGGCGATGCCCGCTCCGTACAGCAGCCGGATGCGCGAGTTCGCCAGCTCCGAGTTGTCGATCGAGCCCGGGGGCAGGTTCACCGCCGTGCCGTTGACCGTCAGGTTCCCGCCGATGACGGCGTTCCCCGAGGTGCGCAGCTCCTTCGCGGTGAGCGTGTCCACGCGAACATCCGATGCGAGCGCGAGCGTGACGTTGCCGCGCGCGGTGTCCACGGTGACCTGGTTGGCCGTTCCCTTGAGCGCGAGCACGCCGGTGTTGCGCACGTTGAGCGTGGCGCCCAGCGCCACCGAGTCGTCACCGGTGATGCCGGCGCCATACAGCAGCTTGATGCGCGAGTTCGCCAGCTCGGCGTTGCTGATCGATCCCGCCGGCAGGTTCACCCCCGGCCCGTTGACCGTCAGGCTGCCGCCGATGTTCATCGAGCCTCCCACTCCGATGTCGCCGTTGTCCGCGATGGTCATGCCGGCGGGCTCCCACGTCTTCGTTCCGGCGTTCCAGCGCAGCACCTCGCCGTGCAGCGGCAGGCGCCCCGTGGTTCCCTTCCACTGCGTTCCGTCCCAGTAGAGGATCGAGGAGGTCGTGCTGCCGTTGACGAGCCCGAGCGGATCGCCGGGCGAGCCCGTGCCGCGCAGCGGGGGCGCGATGGTGCTGATCGAGGGGCCCGGGCGCCAGGCGTTGGCGGTCGCATCCCAGCGGAGCACCTGTCCGGCCCCCGCGCCTTGCTGCGCAAGGCGCAGCGGATCGGCCGTCGTGCCGGTCCCGGAAATCTCCTGGGCCCCCTTCACGCGCGCCTCGGCCGGCTTCCACGTTCCCGTCGGCGCATCCCATGTCATCACCTGAGCGTCGGCGCTTCCGTTCTGCAGCGCGATCGGCGCGGCAGCCGAGCCGTCGCCGGTGATCGGTGCCTTCGTGCGCACGCCGGCCGTTCCCGGCTTCCATGCGTTCGTCGCGTCGTCCCACACCAGCGGCTGGCCGTTGGCGGCCCCCATCTTCGCGATGTCGAGCGGTGCGCCCGTCGAGCCGTTGCCGCTCAGACGCGGCGCCGTGGCAACGCTCAGGTCCACCGCCTCCCATGTTCCCGTCGCGCCGTTGAATCGCACATACTGACCGTCGCTCGCGCCGCTCGGCAGTGAGCTGCGCACCACCACCGCCAGCGTGTCGCCGTTGGTGCGGATGCTTGCGGCGCCCTCACCGATCACCACCAGATTCCCGGCGCGGCCGTTGATGTGGTGCACCACGTCCGGCGCGGCCGGATCGAGCAGCAGCGATGTCTGCGACGCGTACGCACGCATCGCGTACGGCGCGGCCACGAACTGCATGCGCGGCGCCATCTCCGCCTCGCCCTGAAGCTCCAGTGCCAGCCAGTATTCCTTGTCGAATGGAAGGGCCAGGGTTGTCGTCCCCCCCAGCAGCGTCTCGAAGATGCCGTCGATGGTCCGCACCGTCTGCTTCTCTTCCCACAGCGGCGCGCCGCCCGAAGCGGCGTCGTAGATGCGGAAGGTGACGGTGTAGATCCCGTCCGGGACGGCCGTGCGCGATGCGTCGGAGAGCACGCCCTGATACGAGAGCAGTCGGGGGCCGGGTGTCTGCGCGGCCAGGGGGCGGGCGAAGATCAGGACCGCCGAAAGGAGCATCAGCAGGAGCGCCCCGCGCCCGAGCCGATCACGACGGAAAAGTGAAGTTGTCATGGGTATCCGGTATCTGAAGGTTGAGTCTGTTGTTTTCGAATGTTCGATTGTGTCGGCGCGGCTCACTTCTGCCTTCCCGGCAGCGGGCCCGGCTCCAGAGGTGAGGGACCGTCGGGGCGCGCCAGCGTGATGAACCCGATGCCGAGTCCGAACCGCACGCCGCGCATACTGAGATCCACCCCGTCGACGAGCGTGCCGAGCCCCTGCCATGCGCTCACACCGGGCGTCAGCATCCACGTGCGGGCGCGATTCAACGGGAGGTCGTATCGCAGGCCGAGAGTCAGCGCGCCGTACATCGGGCGCTCCTGCGGGATCGCACCGTTGTACAGGAGCCGTTGACGGCTTCCGTTCTCGAACCGGATCGTCGCCGGCGACTCGATCTGCTCGACCTGCCGGTAGGTGCCCCCCGTCATCAGATCGGCGCGGAATCCTACCTCCATGCTGAACTGTGAGAAGAACTCATAGCCGAGAAATGCCTCGGCAGCGATCGCCGGCTGCGCGATGGTGATCGTGTGGGAAAGGGTGGCCGTCGTCGTGTCGCGCTCGGCGGTTACCAGTTGGCGCTCGGTGGCCGTGAGCGTCCCGTTGTGCGCCGCATAGCCCAGCCGCAGCCCGCCGTACAATCCCTCGTACAGCGATATCCGCGCGAAGATCCCGGCGGCGGGTCCGCTGCCGGTGCCGGTACGATATTCGGGGCAGCAGCTCGGCACGCCGGGGAGCCCGGTCATCGCGGCCGTGTAGCTCAGCAACTGGAAGCCGGCCTCCACGCCCACGCGCCATGCCTCGTGTCCGGCGTTGTAGGGCGTTGACTGTGCCCGGCACGGAACGGGGAGGAGGAGCAATACGAGCAATGCCGCCGCGATGGCCGTGCACAGCGCGCCCGCCGGTCGCCGGGCGGCTCGGTTGGTTGTTGTCGATGTCGTGATCGGGTTCATTACCGTCTATCTCCTCGAAGTGCGCGGCGTGCGCATGTTGATTGTTCGATCTCTCGGTTGCGACTACCGCGCGATCACCAGGCGCTCGGTGAGCACCTGCGTCGGGGTTCGATACACGATCACGTACGAGCCGCTTGCGATCGCGTCGAGATCCACCTCGGCACGGTACAGCCGCTCGGCCTCGGCGTTCGTCTCGATGAGGCGGGCGACATCGTTCCCCAGCAGATCCACCAGCCGAACGTCCACCGGGCCGTCCTCCGCCGCCACATACTCCAGCGTCGTGCGGCCGTGTGTCGGGTTCGGCGACACGCGCACGCGTGAGGCAAGCGCCCCGGAGCGAATCAATCGCACCTGCCCGCCCACGCGACAGACGCCGAGGAGGTTCACCAGGCCGTCGCGCCGTACCGTCGCGATCCGCTCCTCTCCCGTCTTCTCCCACTTGAAGTCCTCGATCTCAAGAGGCGTCGCCTCCGAGTCGCCGAGCGCGACGATGAACTCCATGCGCGCGATGACCCCGGCCCCCGCTTCGGCGATGCCGTCGATCCGCAGCACGCAGTCGCCCGTGTCGGCGATGCAGGCGGGTGTTCCGGCAACCGGGTGCAGCAGCGTGCTGTTGAACCGGATGCGGGCATGAAACGCGCGCGGAAGGAATCCCGGGGCGTCGGTGGTCGTGAGGGTCATCGGGATCGTTATGTGGGTGCCCACCTCGGCATCGATCGTCGGCAGCTCGACGACGACCGTGGCCGTGGGCTTGTAGGCCCAGTACCAGAAGCCGACGTCGTGCCGATCGTCGAGGGCGTGCGTCAATCGACCGACGGCCGACTGTGAGATCGTGCCGCGCGTCGTGTGGCCGGCGCTCGCGGCCTCGCCGCCGCCGGAGGCCACAACGTGGCGCTTGACGATGGTCTGCCCGTGCAGCATGCCGGCGGCGAGCATCCCGAGCACCAGCGTCGACAGAGCGAACGCGGCGAACGGACGATGGACGATTGCGGAAGAAGGGCTGAACATCACGGTTGCCTGAATTGATGTGCTCGAGGAATGTCATCCGGCTCGAGATTACGGTTTCTGCCGTTTCCGACGCGGAGAGTCGACACGGCTCCGTGAAATCGATGGGCAAAACTATCGCGGAAGCAAACGGGTGTTCAAACGGGATGAGGGTACATCGGGGGTACAGTTTCGTTGCTCGCGAGGGGTACACGCTACTTTCGTGGCGTACCGTCGGGGAGACGGCGTGGTGCGTGTGCTCACATGTAATCGCGCGCCTCGCGGTACTACCCCCTCTTCTGCATTCGTGGAGACACCGTCGATGTACGAACCATCGTTGGAATCGATCGGCGACGCCGTGCTCGGCATCGCCCGCCTGCGCGAACTGGCGCGCGAAGCACACACCGGGCCTCCCCCGGCACATGTCGCGCGCGCGCTTCGCCACCGCATGCCCTCCCTGATCGAGTCCGAGTCCGAGGAGATTGCCGGGCTGTTCGCCGGCCTGATCGCCGATCTGATCGAGGCCCTTCCGGGGCGGCCGCGCACCCCGGTGACGGAACCGCCTGCGGAGGAGCCGCCGGTGACGGAGCCGGGGCGTGAGCACGAAGTCGCGGCGGATGTTGCCGTTCTATTTACCTACGCCGCCGCCGCGCGGGGGTGGGCCGGGGCCGACGGGATGAACCTTGCGGCCGACGGGATCGCCTGGGCGCGCCGTGCCGGCGACGATCGGCAGGAGTCCCTGCTGTGGCGCGGCGCCGCCGTCGGCCACCTCCTCGGCGGCGAGGCTGACGCGGCGGAGAGCGCGTGCCGACGGGCCGTCGAGAGCGCCGGACGCTCGGGCGCCACCGAGCCCGTGGTGGCGGCCATGGGCGATCTGTGCGCGGTGCTGACGGCGCGCGGTCGGCTCGACGAGGCCGATGCGGCCGTGAGCGGTGCGCTGGCGCTGTTGCGCACCGACCAGGAATCGGAGGCACGTGTGCACTATGCGTGGTTGATGATGAACCGGGGATTGATCGAGCTGCATCGCGCGCACGACGCCCAGGGCATCCAGACCCTTCGCGAGGCGCTGCGCTGGTGTGGTGTGGGGGAGGACCCGAGGGTGCAGATGGCGATCATGGGACACCTCGGCACGGTCTATCTGCGCCTGGGGCAGTACCGTCAGAGCGTCGAGTGCTGTCGACACGCCGCGCATTTGGCCGATGTGATCGGCTCCGATACGGCGCGCGGCCGGCGATATCTCCGGCTTGCCGAGGCACACCTGCGGCTGAAGGAGCCGGATCGTGCCGAGGAGGTGCTTGCGCGCGCATGGCGGAGCGCGGAGGATGGGCCGTCGGAACTGCGCCTGGCGATTGCGGGAGAACAGGCCCTGGCCGCATCCGCCGCAGGGGACAACGAGCGCGGCAGGGAGCTGTGCCGTTGGGTGATACGGGAGATCGGAGAGGGGGCGCCCGGCGAGCCGGCGATGGGTGCCCATCGAACGTTGGCCGCGATCGAGACGCGCCTGGGGCGCCATGATGAGGCATGCCGGAACTACGGACGTGCCGTGGAGATCGCCCGGATTGGCTTCCCGGAACAGGTGGCGCCGCTCGGCGTTGCGCTGGCGCGTTCGCTGCACGCGTCGGGGCGAACCGCCGAGGCCGTGACGCTGCTCGAGGAAATCGAGGGGGAGGGCTCGCTCGATCTCACCGATCGGATCGGCGTCGCGCGTCTGTGGGGGGCGATCGCGGAGGCCCGCGGCGACATTCGCGGCGCCCTCGATCGGGAACGCGACGCGATCGCATTGGAGCGCGAGTTGATCGGGCGGCGAGCCGAAGAATCGCTCCACAACGCCCGCATTGTGGCCGAGACCGACCTGCTGGAGCGCGAGGCCGAGCTGGAGCGCACCCGCCGTGCCCGGTTGGAGCGGGAGCTGGCGGAGACGATGGTGGAATTGCGCGATCGGAAGAAGCTCGAGCGGCTCGTCGAGACGCGTCTGAGCGATGCGCTCGAACGCGTCGGCGGGCGCGATGATCCGGCAGCCGGGGCGCTGTTGCGCGAGATGCTTGCCCAGTTCCGTCGCCGGCGCGGCTCGCCGGAGGCCGCGAGCACATATCGCGGGACGATCGATGAGGAGTTCCTCGCGCGGCTCCGCTCCCGCTGGCCGGATCTGACGCGGAAGCAGGAGCGCCTGTGCGGCTTGCTGCGGGCGGGGATGGGATCGAAGGAGATCGCGCTGCTGATCGGCGTCGGCGCCGACGGCGTGAAGGCGCAGCGGAAGCGGCTGCGCAAGAAGCTCGGGTTGGCGGAGGAGGAGAGCCTGGAGCGGATTCTGGCGTCGCTGTAGGCCCGTTCGCCTGATTCGGCGCGTCGATCGACGCGAACGAATGCCGGCCTGATCCCTATTTTCGCGATCGATCGAATCTGCCGACTCATGACGAGACACACGCCCGAACCACACCCGGAAGCGCTGCTGAGCGCCTCGCACGTCCGCGAACTGATCCGCGCGGCGCGGGGCGGCTTCGCCCCCGACTTCGTGGGGCGGGCGCTGCGCAACCACTATCTGGAGCCGGTGGAGGACGACGCCGCGACGATCGCTTCGTTGCTGGCGGGGCTTGCCGGGACGGCCCGCGACAGGCTCCTCGACGCCGGCATCGAACCATTGCACGAGGAGGCGCGCGCCCCGCAGAAACTTCCCAAACGCGAACGGGAGTACGCTTCCAACCTCGCGGTGCTCTACTGCGCGCTGGCGATGGCGGTGCTGGTTGCGGGGAGGACGGACGAGGCGCTCGAGAGCACGGTGGAGGGGCTGGGATGGTGTCGGACGGCCGGAGATCGTCGGCAGGAGGCGGTGTTGTGGCGCGCGCGCGCGGCGATCCATGAACGCGGCGGCGACTACTCCGCATACCTGAGCGATGTGGCGGGCGAGCTGGACGCCGCCCGGCATTGCGATGATCCGCAGCAGTTGATCATCGCGCTCCTGCATGATGCCGCACGTCTCATCATCGGCTCGCAACTCGAGGAGGCCGAACGCCGGCTCGATGAAGCCGACGAGGCGATCGCGTCGACCTTCCCCGACGGCGTGGCGCAGCCGTACACCGCCACCTCGCTGAGCCACCGATCGCGCATGCACCTGACACGCTCGGAGTATCCGCAGTGCATACACACGCTCCGCGAGGCGCTGTTGATCGTCGACGGCGCGCTCTTTCCGTTGACGCGTTGCTCGGTGCTGACCCGGCTCGGGGCCGTCTACCTGGAATTGTCGCAATACAGGCAGTGCATCGAGTGTCAACACGAGGTGGTGCAGCTGGCCGAGGCGGCCCGCTCCGACATGGTACGAGGATGGGGGTACATGCGGCTGGCGGATGTGTATCTGCACTTGAAGGAGTACGACCGCGCGGAGGAGACGCTGCGCCTGGCGGCGGAATGTTCCGCGAACGGTGGGATCGAGCTTCGTCTGACGATCGAGGCGAAGCGGGCGCAACTCATGTTGGCTGCCGGACGATTCGACGAGGCGCTCGACCTGACCGGCACGTTGCTGGCGTCGATCACCGAGGGGGCGCTGGCGGCGCGACGGTTGCAGCTGTGGATGATCGCGGGGCGTGCCGAGGAAGGGAGTGGGCGACACGGCGCCGCGGCCGGCTGTTTCCACCAGGCGCTCGAGATCGCCGAAGGTGCGTATCCGGCGCGTGCGTTTCCGCCGCGCATGCGGCTGGCGGCGGCTCTCCATGCGCAGGAACGGACGGAGGAAGCGGTGGCGTTGCTGGCGACGATCAACGCGACGCCGGGACTGACCCCTGAGGCCGAGGCGGAGGCCCGACGTCTTCAGGCCGCGATCGCCGAAGGGGCGGGGGATCTGCGCGCCGCGTTGGAGTTCGAGCGCCGCGCGTTCGAGTTGGAGCGGATGCTGCTCGAGCGCAGGGGGGAGCAGTCGCTGCGCAATGCGCGCGTGATGGCCGAGACGGATCTTCTGGAACGCGAGGCGGAACTGGAGCGCGAGCGCCGGATGCGGCTCGAGCGTGAGCTGGCCGACGCCGTCGTCGAGCTGAGCGATCGGCGGCAGCGGGCGCAGGCCGTCGAGAAGCGCCTGCGCGGGGCGCTGACCCGCGCGGTCGACACAAAGGACCGCTCCGTTGCGGCGGTGCTTTCGGAGACGCTCGGCGAGCTGCGCGCCGGCGCGCCGGCCGCGCCTCTGCGTTCGCTCGGCCGCGCCGACGCGGAGTTCCAGCGCAGGCTCCGCGAGCGTTGCCCCGACCTGACGCCGAAGCAGGAACGGCTGTGCGGCCTGCTGCGCGCCGGGCTTGCATCGAAGGAGATCGCCGCGATGCTCGGCATCGGTGAGGATGCCGTCAAGGCACAGCGCAAACGCCTGCGCAGGAAGCTGGCGCTGGCGCCGGAAGAAAATCTGGAGAAAATGCTCGGCGAGTTGTAGGGCGTTGAGCCCACTGCTCCCTCGCGGTTTCATGCGCGCCGCGCCGCGCAATCCGGAAGAAGTTTTCGTTCCCTGCTCTGCGTATCATTGTGAAGTCAGGTCGCCATCTCTCTCCAATTCTCTCTCCAGGCGTCGTGGCGAAGCAGAATATCCCGGGGGGTCGGGCCGTTCTCCGATATCATTCGGCGCGAACGTTCCGTCCGTACCATCCCCTCGGATGCGCTGCTTCGCGTTCAGCCGCACGTTCAGCCGACGAAGTTGTTTTCACGACCGGTTCACTTGCAATGTGAACGGAGTTACCGGGCCGCATGGCAGTGTTTTGCCGTTCAGCTGCGAGCACGATGGACGAAATGAACAAGTGCATTCATTTCACAACATCTGATGGGAGATTGAGCCATGAAGAAATTGTACATCGCAGCGGCGTTGATCGCGATGGCGATCACGGGAAGCGCTATGAGCGCGCACGCGCAGGGGACGATCAAGGTGCCGAAGGGAAAGAAGATCATCTGCGCGGTGAAGTGCCACGGTCTGATTTTCATCCGCTTCGCCGACGGCACCATCATCGAGATCCAGGCGGATGCTACCGGTACCGCCGAACTCGAGAGCCTCGGATCGAACAACGCCGACGGTGACGATGCCACCGAGCCGACAAGCACTTCGTTCAAGCCGGTCAGCATCACGGTTTCCGGCACCGACGCCACATACGGTGATTATTCGTTCTCCTTCGACGCGTCGCGCAACGTCTCGAATACGGTCGTGACGGCGAATCAGCCCGGCCCGGACTTCCCGGCGACGGCCGACGTGTATGCGAACGTGACCGGATCGATCGCGGGGATCGCGGGAACGTTCAGCAACTCGACCGAGTGCCACATGCAGAACACGAATCTGAACTCGTTCGATCCGCATGTGAACGAGACCTACACGTTCACGAACGACGTGGTCTTCTCGGACCCGAACGCCCCGGACGACGACGGTGACGGCGTGCCCGACGGCGCATCGTTCACGATCCCGGCCGGTGCGACGGTCGAGTTGAACTGATCGCGGCGCGCAGACTATTACCGGATCGCCCCTCCTCCGATGCATTGTTCGGAGGAGGGGCGTGTTGTTGAAACGCTCGGCAGCCCCTTCCCGCCCGACATATCTCACCCCTTGTACGCGATCCAGAACCGATCCACCACCGCGAACGTCGCGATCTCCTCGGCGTATCGAGCGCGAAACGCGGCCACGTCGTGCACCACGCCCGGCCATTCCGGTGTGTGGTCGTCGCCGAACACGATGCCGCCGCCCGCCACCAGCGGCCAGTATGCCTCGATATCCCGCAGGACGTCCCCCTGCTCGTGTGACGCGTCGAGATAGATCATCGGCGCCCGCACGCGCTGATGGGCCAGCCACTTCGCGGCCGTCACCGAGTCCTGCGCGATCGGGGTGATCGCGTGCTCGGCACACTCGTGCACCACGTTCGACATGAACTGATGGAAGATCGTCGGTCGGCCGTCGCGATAGTCCAGCTCGTCGCGGAACCAGAGCATGTGCTCCAGACTGCCGAGCCATGTGTCGATGCAGACGATCTCGTGCTCGACCCCGGCGCCCGTCAGATGTCGGTGCATGTTCAGCGCGGACATTCCCTTCCACGTGCCGACCTCGATCACGAGATGCGGCCGGTGTTGCAGCATCAGCTTCTCGATCACCACGCTGTCGCCGTTCCATCCCTGCAGATCCTTCGGGCGTGGGTGCTCGCGAACGGCGGCGTAGATATCATCGTCGTACAACAGATCGCGTATCATGATGGTGTCTTCCGGGTTGTGGTGTGGTATACAACGGAGCCGTCGGACCCCGACGGATTTGCTCCGGCGAACAATATACGGCCATCGGAACGCATACCGTTGAGCGCTCGCTGCATGTTGCGGTGTTCATCGTCTGGACGGTGGGCGGTGAAGGCGGTGGCGCCGATGAACGGGGGCTGCGACGAGTGGCGAGTTGCGAGTGGCGTTGCGAGTTGCGAGTGGCGTTGCGAGTTGCGTGTGGCGAGTGTGTCGTCCCTCCCCTTTTCTCAAGCATGCCCCGGGCGTAGCGAGGGAGGGGGTCGCCGCTTCCGGACTTCCCGTTGTGCGTCCCTCCCCTTTGGCAAAGGGGAGGTTAGGAGGGGTTTTGTTGCCGGCAGTACGTTACCGTTGTTGCCACCGGGTGAACTCCCTGCCCCCCGATGTTCTCATCGGCGCCGGCACCTTCCATCGCGATGCTCCCCGACACATCGGGATCTGCGACAGGACATGCTTTGGGAAAGAGGGGGAGAAGAATGTCACGGCCCTGATATCGGGGGTGTTTCGGAGGAGACGGCCACTGACGAAGGATGCATTGCGCAACAACGTCACGTTGATCTTTGAACCCGGCACTTTGAACCTGGCACCCGGCACGCTCGTTCGCGGCACCGTCGTTACGGGGGGCCGATCATCGGTCATTGGGGTACGAGATCGTGTGTCGTGGGAACGGCGGCGGTCTCGTACATTCGCGGATTCATCGATCAACACATTCCGGAGAGCGTTCCATGCAACATGTCCGCATCGCCGTTGCGTTCATCCTTCTGATCGCGGCCACAACCGGCACGTCGGCCCGCATCCTCTTCGTGGACGCGACGCTGACGGCGGACTGCGTTGCCGGCTACGACCCGGCCACACGCCTGTGCGGACCGGGGATCCATTGGGCCTACAGGAAGCTGAGCGCCGCCGCGGACGCCGCGGTTGCGGGCGACACGGTGGTGCTGCGCGGCGGCACCTACACCGAGCAGCTCGCGCCGAAGCAATCCGGGACGGCGGAGAGCCCGATCGTCTTCGGCGCCCTCGGCAGCGAGAAGGCCGTCATCTCCGGCGCCGGGCTCTCGCCCGCGATCTGGATCAACGGCCTCTCCTACATCACCATTCAGGGCCTTACCGTGCAGGACGTCGGGCGGTGGATGGCGGTGCTCGGCTCGCATCACATCACGATCCTCGGGAACATCTTCCGGAACGCGAACGATCCCGGCGGAAGCTCGAAGACGGGGCTCTTCTTTCAGGCCTCGGACTACAACGTGATCCGGGGGAACCAGATCGACAGTTCCACGCAGGACAACATCGCGCTGGTGGCGTCGGACCACAATCTGATCCAGGAGAACGTGGTCACCCGCGCGGCGCATACGCTCTGGGCGATCAAGTGCGGCAGCTTCAACGTGGTGCGGAGGAATTACTTCCATAACGAGTTCCAGAAGATCGGCGAGATCTACGACTGCGCCGGCGTCGGCTACGGCGACTTCGGATTTCCGAAGCTGACGTCGCTCGACGACACGAAGCACAACGTGGTGGAGAACAACATCTTCGCCTACACAGCCACCCCCGTCGACGCCTCGCCGTATGCCGGCATCCAGCACGCCGGGCAGCAATGCATCATCCGCGGCAACACCTTCTATCACTGCCTGGGGCCCCCGGTGGACCTGACGTTGTACGCCGACGAGGCGCAGTACAATTACGGCAACAGGATCTACAACAATGTCTTCTACGACAACCGGTTCGGCGGCATGTCGATCTCGGGAGCGTACGGGAACGGCCTCGTTTTTTCCAACAACGTGATCGCCAACAACGCCTTCTATCGGAATCGATTCACCCGCTTCGACACGCGCTGGGACTGGTACCGCAAGATGGACGGCAAGCCGGTGCAGATCATCACCGGACGCATCTCGGGCCTGCGATTCGTGCGGAACGAACTGTTCAGCACGCAGCCCGATGAGCTGTGGGTTGTCGCCTACGGCGATCGCACCTCCACCACCAACGAGTCGCCGCAGCCGCTCTCCTGGTGGCAGGGGAACCTGCCGAGCGTGTTCACGGGGAACATCCAGGTCGAGCCGAAGTTCGTCGACACCCTGCTGAAGGACTTCCACCCGGCGCCGGGAAGCCCGCTCATCGACGCCGGCGCGTTCGTGGCGCAGGCGGTCGGCGCCGGAAGCGGCACGCAGATCACCGTGAACGATGCCTGGTATTTCCGTGACGGTTACGGCATCGCCGGCCTCGGCGGCGACACCATTCAACTGCAGCAGAGCAACGCGCGCGCGGTGGTGGTTGCGGTGGATTACGAGCTCAACATCCTCACGCTCGATACGCCGGTTGCGTGGCGCGACGGCGAGGGCGTGAGCCTGAAGTACAACGGCGCCGCCCCGGACATCGGCGCGTTGGAGAGCGAAGCCGCAACCGGGGCCGTGGCCGACGAGGAGCACGCCGATGACGTGCTGCTCTACCCGAACCCGACGACCGGACGCTGCACCGTCACGTTCCCCCCCGGAACCACGGCCGCGCCGCGCGTGCGCGCCTTCGACATGTACGGCCGCCTGGTCCGCTCCGAAATCCCGCAGCTCTCGAACGGCCGGTACGGCTGCGCGATCGATCTCGGCGAACTGCCGGCCGGCGCCTACCTGGTGGTGATCGAGACGAAGGACGGGGTTACGACGCGGATGTGCGTGCGGAGGTAGGGGGAGTCGCGGGTTGCGGGTCGCTTCGCGCTCGTTGCGTCTTCGCGGTGGAATCGTGTTGGACGCTCGACGCTGGACAATGGACGCTCGTCTCGGCCGAAGGCGGGAAGTGGTGGTCGGCAACGCCGGAAGGCCGTGCCTATCCTGGGACCGTGCGGTCAATGGGATAGGCACGGTGATTCGCTGAACCGTGCCGTGAAATAGCGATGCACCGGCGCCTGCGTGATCTGCTGGTCGGTATCGCCGGTCGCGTCACCGCCCTGGCTCCTTCTCGTTCGCGAAGAAGATCGTCGGGGCTTCGCCGGTGACCTCCTTCCACGTATTGACCCGCACGGCTCCGGCGAGAAAATGGTCACGATGGGGTCGCGGATAATAAAACCATGGCGTGTTGGACTCGAGTCCCTCTTCCCTCCGATGTGACATAGCCTCGTAGATCTCACGGCTCGACGGAGCGTGATCAAAAAAATCCATCGACACGATCCCGGGATCCCAATGCTCAGGTTCGAACGAGACCCCGCAGATGACGGCCCACTCACGCGAACCGTCGTGTTTGGAATATGTAACGCTCAGAAGGGCACCCATCTGGCGATGTGTCTCCGAATGAATCGCCGTATCACTTCCTTGAGCATATCGACTCGTCACCATCATCTCACGCCATGACAGAAGGCGCACTTCCTCGTTCGTCGTGAGCGGTGGCATCGACTTCCATTTCCCATCAAATGCGCTCCATATCGCCACGCCTCGCAACAGACTATCCCGCGTGGATTTCGTGGATCGTGCCCATGACGGCCAGCGGAGTCGACCGACAATGTCGGAGCGGAGCGTATCCAGGTTCCACCCGGGACATGCATCCAGAGAATCCCCCGGTATACATGACAAGGCGTCTTGAGCGTCAAGAAGGGCTGGCAACGCCGTGAAGCAAGCCAGCAACGCAAGACAGCGAAGAAACACCGTTCTCTTCATGATCGATCTCCCACATGTGTCAGACTACCGACTATTAGCCACACTTCAGGAAACACGGCACGCAGATCATCGTCGATACTATCAAAAATGTCTTCCACTCATGCCTGCAACAAGCATGGAAGTCGAAATGCGTAGACTGCAAGGCTGTTAAGATCGGTACACAACTTCGATGCGCCAAGGGATCTACCAAAACCATCGCTTATTGCGCCTATTCGGGCTACTACGATCTCCGTTCAAAAGGCGATTGATAAGCGGGAAGACGCCGACATCGCCGCTTTCTTGATCCCACCAAACCCACCGTCCCACAAGTAGGGTGCGTCTTCCACCAGGGACACTCGGATCGTCGACCGTTTCTATTGAGTGATAGCGCGGATCGCTCATGAGACGACCGACTCCGACGTCCCGGTCATTGATGAAACCGAGGTAGAACTGCAAACTTTCGTCGGCCGGGGTGATTTCGGTGATTACAATCGCGTCCAACGGGGTTCCCCCGCACGCCAACACCAACCGCAAGAGCAGATAGTGTGCCAATTCCTCTGTATCCGAACCGATAACTTGGTTACTACCAATTGAAAGTACCGGCGGGATTTCCGAGGCATTGTATGCACCAAGCACATACTCGGACCAGGATGAGGGCTTCGGATTCGTACAGTCTACCTGCACCTCACACCACTTGGATCGCAAACAGTTTAGCAGTGAGGCTCCATCCTTGTCGATGAATGGGGCAAGGGCGTCTTCCCAGGCTTTCGAACGAGTCAAGCGTGTGAATGCATCCTGCAGACGCTTCCGCTCTTCGCTTCCGCACGTCACGAAATCTCCACTGGGTCCAAAAGAGACAAACCACTTCGGACAATCATCCGGCGGCGGAGGGGGAGGGAACCACTTGCGCCGATAGCCGCCGCTGCTTCCGCCGCCGCCGTCGATTCCGGTGCCGATCGGGTACTGATCCGTGCCGCCGTC
>CAZJYH010000022.1:1180-18299 GCA_964549365.1 uncultured Alphaproteobacteria bacterium | reverse complement strand
AACTGAAGGAGGGGATGAAGATGGCGTGCCGCGTCTTCCTTGCCGCCGGTGCCGATCTGGTGCTGCCGACATCGTACGAGGACATGGTGATCCGCTCGGCGGCGGACTTCGCGAAGATCGATGCGATCGACCGACCGCAGGCGATCAGCCTCAGCACGGCGCATCCGCAGGGGGGGAACCCGATGTCGGATGATCCCGCCCTGGGCGTTGTGAACTCCGGATTCCGCGTGCACGGCTACAGCAACCTGTATGTTTGCGACGCCAGCGTCTTCCCCTCCGGCGTGATGGTAAACCCACAGCTGAGCATCATGGGGATGGCGACCTACGCGGCCGAGGCGATCGCCGCGGACATCGCGAACGAGCGTGGATGATATCGACCATCTCAATCATGGAGGATCGGCATGAGCGAGGAAGAACGGAACGAAGTTGCCCGGCTGCTGCTCGATTGTGAGAGCGAGGGGGGGCTTGCGCCGCCGTACGTCGTGCAACCGGACACGTACCGCGAGGAACGTGTCCCGTTTCTTCGCCCGGCGCGTCCGGTGCGCACCGAGCCGGTGCCGTACGATGCCGGAGGGCGCGAGGTGTTCGTCGTCAGCGATCTGCATATCGCCGCCGGACGGAACCCGGCGGGGGTCTACAAGGGAACCGAGAACTTCTTCGCGGACGACTCATTCCTGCGGTTCCTCGATCATGCACACGCCGGACTCGACGGCGCCGATGCGTTGCTGGTGATCAACGGCGACATCTTCGACTTCCTCCGGGTGACGGAGTATCCGGGGCGCGTGCGTCCGGCGCGGTTCTCGAAGCGCGTGCGGCATGCGATCAAGCTGGACCCGATCGGCGTTCCCGCCCCTCCGACGGCCGCGGTTGTGAACGCGCAGTTGGCCGAATGGTCCGCCGAGCTGCTGAAGGTGGGGATCGCGATGACACCGGCGGCGCTCGACGCCGACATCTCGGGCCGTGAGCGGAAGTACGGACTGGGGACGGCGGACTACAAGACGATCTACAAGCTGATGCGGATCCATCGCGGGCATCCGGGGTTCTTCGAGGCGCTCGCCCGCTGGCTCGAACGCGGGCACACGCTGTTGATCCTGAAGGGGAACCACGATCTGGAGCTCTACTGGCCCGCGGTGCGCAACTACCTGCGCCTGATCCTCGCCGAGGAGATCGTCGCGCGCGGCACGGGAACGACGGTTGCCGACGTGCTGCGCTCGACGGTGTTGCCGCGCATCACGTTCGCCGACGACGCGGTGCTGATCGACGAGGACTTCTACGTGGAGCACGGCCACCGCTACGACAAGTTCACGATGGTGCTCGACGCTCCGACCCTGCCGAAGTATCCCGATCAGATCAACATTCCGTTCGGCTCCTTCTTCAACCGCTATCTGATCAACAGGATCGAGCTCTTCTATCCGTTCCTGGACAACGTGCGCCCATCCGGCAACGTGCTGCCGATACTGATGAAGGAGAACTTCCCGCTGGCCGTGAAGGTGCTGTTCCAACACGCTCCGCTGCTCGGCCGGGTGTTGATTGCCAACATTCGCTACACCTGGTTCATGCTCCAACGCGTGTTCTGGTTCCTCGTCGTGCTCGGCATTCCGGTGGCATACATCGTGCTGACGTTCGCAAACAGTTCGATCGTGGCGGAGATCGAGAAGGTCGTGACGGAGAACGAATTGCTCTCGTTGCTCTTCGGGCAGTTGAAGACCGTGGCGTCGCTGTTCCTTGCGTACGTGCTGTCGCGTGCCGTGGCGTGGTTTCAGCTTTCCGAGCCGGACAGCCTGGCTTCCTATGCCCTCGAACGTTTCAAGGGGACGAACTATCGGATCATGACGATGGGACACACGCACAACCCGGGGGAGTATCTCTGGGCCAATGGGCGCCGGTTCTACAACACCGGCACGTGGATTCCGGTGATCGAGATCTCAACGGCCGATGTCCGGCATGACCGAACCTATACGTTCCTGCACCTCGTGCGCGATGCAAACGGCGTGCTGCAGCCCGCGGCCGACGGCCTGCTCGAACGTTGGAACGACGACGCCGGACGCGCCGACGCGCAGGTGCTGATGGAGCGGAAGTAGCGGCTGCTCGCGTTCCCGGGGCGCCGCTCGCGGGGAGGTTGGATGGCGATGGCCGATGGGCACGTCGGAGGAGTCGGGCGGGATGCTCCGGCGATGCCGTAACGTTGTGGCGTGCGGCGCATGGAACCGCAGAACGACCGGGCCCGCCGCGATGCAGGCGGCGGCTCCCCTGAACGACCACTCAAACGAACACCATGATCGAACAAACCTATCTCGACCTGCTCAGCGAACTCAGCGCCGACACCTCCGCTCACAGCGGGAGAACCTTGATGGACCATCTGATCGGCACGCAGGATCTTCTCGAAGCGTGGGGGAACCCGCCCGAGATCCGCGCCGCCGGCCTGTTCCACAGCATCTACGGGACGCAGTACTATCGAGTGCGGTCCGCCGATCCGGCCGATCGCGCGCGCATCTCGGATGTCATCGGGACCGAGGCCGAGGCTCTGGCCTACCTGTTCTGCACGTCGGATCGCGCACTGTTCTTCGGCCAGGCCGGTGCGAGCGAGCCGACCGTGTTCGATCGAGAGGCCGAGGCAACCGTCTCCGTCACGAAGGAGCAGCTCACCGCGCTGCTGGAGATCGAGGTCGCGAACTGCGTCGAGCAGTTCCGCCCGGACTCGAATACGGAGCGACGCATACGGGCGTTCGAACGGATGCTGGAGCTCGGGGAACGGACCCTGACGCCGGGCGCGAGCGAGGCGCTGCGACACATCGTGGAGCCGAATCGCGCCGAGTAGCGCCGCCACCGAGGATCGTCGCGGACAATGTTCACCAACGACAGCGGCCGGGCATCCATTTGCCCGGCCGCTGCCGCTCTTCCGATCGCACAACCGCGCCGGCGTGCCGCGGCGGTGCGATCGTCTCCCTCGTCGTGGTCGTGTCAGCGAACCAGTATCGCCGTTCGCACGGCCTCGGCTGCGCCCGCCTTCAACCGGATCACGTACAGCCCACATGGGAGCCCGCGCGCGTCCAGCTCGGCGGTTTGTGCGCCGGGGTTCATGTGAGCACCGTCGATGACCCGTGCCACCTCGTGCCCCAGAGCATCGCAGAGTGTGAGCGTCACGGTCGCCGCGCTGCGCAGCGTGAACGCGATCGCCGCCCGCTCCCCGAACGGGTTGGGGACGGCGGTGAGTGAGGCGGCCAGGCGGGTGGCATCGTCCGAACGCGCGACGCCGGCGATCGTCAATGAGCAGGTGTCGACGGCAAGCCGAGTGTTCCCCTCGCCGATCACGATCGCCGGCTCGAGGAGATGCACGGATCCGGGAGCCCGAACGTTGCAGACAACCGTGAACAGATCGCGATCGCCGGCACTGATCATCCTGCCGCTCCTCGCATAGATCAGCACGCGTATCCGGCCGTCCTTCACGACCCGGGTCAATTCCACTTCGTCCGCAACATCCGGATTCAGCCGGACCTCGGCGGCATCCTGGACACCGGCGGCGCCCAGCTTCAACTGCACGCCGCGCACCGGCACCCGGTTTTCCATGTGCATCGTGATGCTGTCCGGTGAGACATGCGGGCAGAGCGTCACCGTCGATGCGAGCCCGCGCCTCGCGTACACCGCCTTCGACTTCACGCCCGATGTCGTCGCGCTGTTGTCCGTTCCTGGAACCGTATCACGCCGGGTTCGGCCGTGGGGCGGGTTCGTCGGCTCACCGTTCGGCCATTCTTCCTCCACAATCGCGTTGGCGGCCAGCACGATATCCGCGATGTCGATCGTGTCGTCCCCGTAGTTGCGTGCGTCGCAGAATCTGGGTGCCGGTTTCCGTGCCCAGATTGCGTTCCACGGAGCCTGATCACCGCTGTTGAACTGCCACTGTTCGAGCCGTATCAACGCCTTCGCTGCATCGGTCATCATCAGGATATCAACCACGTCGACGCTTCCGTCGCCGTTCACATCGCCGCGCAATGAGCTGTTGCGCACCGTGCACGCGGTCGTGTGATGCGCCGGCTCCGCCTTCATGGCGATCCGCTCGGCATAGCGCGTCGCCGCCACGGCCCGTACGTCCCGCAGGGTGAGCACCGCGATCGCCGAATCGCCCCCTGGGTCATCCGGGCAGGCCATCGGGTTGCCGGTGGCGAGATGCACGCAGAGCACGCTGTCGTGCCGGCCGGCGGGGAGGTTCACGGTCGTATCGTGTCCATAGAGCAGGACGCGAATCTCAGCGCCGCGCGTGCCGGGCACCGTGTCGTAGGTGAGCGTCCAGTCCGACGGGTTGTGAATCGACGAACCGACCGTTATGCTCCCGATGCGCAGCACCGGATCGTTCACCGACAGTGTGAACTGCAGGCCCTGGACCGGTACGGCGCCGCCGTACTTCATGCCGATGCAGGCGGACGTTGCGTCTTCGCGGTTGTCGTGCAGGCGCTCCGATGCGCTCAGGAAGTAGAGGCTGCTGTCGGCGGGTGAAAATCCGTCGCCGTCTCCGTCGCCTGAGTCGGGGGGAGGACACGCCTCGTATTCGACGATGTATCCCTCGATCGGATCGGCGGGGTTCGGGTACGGCGAGTCGATCCATCCGCCCGGGGCAACGTTCGTAAACGTCGCCCCGAGGTTCATTGCGGCGAAATCCTCCACTGCGGCGTTGTCGTTCGGCTCGGCGCCCTGCCAATTCACATAGTTGAACGGGGACGTCGGCTGCTTTACCTGCGAAAACTGCGCGCCGTTCTCCGGGCCCGCTCCCCAGCGCCAGACGCCGTCGTCCTTCGGCTCGTATCCGGCGATCCATGCGAAGTACCGTTGCTGCCCGGAAGCGAATGTGCGTGCGACGAAATCGTTTTCCGCGGACGAAGTGATCGTCGCCAGATGGCCGCACAGGCCCTGGTAGGTTCGCGCGGCAGCGGCGATGCGCGCATCGGCCCACGTCAGCCGGCCGGTCACGAACTCGTAGAAGTGGCCGTTGGCGTTGAAGCGGGAGGGTGCAACATCAGGCGGTCCGGAGGGCGTTGTTCCGATGCGGAATTCGGCGTTGGATGCGTCGCGTTGGACAACGGAGTCGATCCTCCAGATCCTCGTTGTGTAGTCACCGCTGGTGGCCGCAATCATGCTGCGGTTCGGGCTCCAGGCGACCGCCGTGGCGGTTGCCGAAAGCCCCGTCAGTTGTACAACTTCAGTTGCGCTGCGTGTGTCCCAAATCCGCACGGAATTGTCGCCGTTTGCGGTCGCAATCTTGCTTCCCTCCGGACTCCAGGCGACGCCGTAAATCACGCCGGCCGGTTGATTCAATTTCTGTGCAGAACCACTCTCCACGTTCCATATCTGCGCGGAGCCGTCATCCGACCCCGTCAACAGATGCTTTCCGTCCGGGCTCCAGGCGATGCTCATCAATTGCGACGCGTATTGGAACACGCGCAGAATCGTCCTGCTCCGTACGTCCCAAAGCACGATGCGACCATCACGCCCGGCCGTGGCGAGCGTGTCCCCGGTCGGACTCCAAGCCAGGGCATTAACCCAGTTCGGGTGATCAAGTGTTCCGAGCAACGCAAAGGTGGTTGCATC
Source organism: uncultured Alphaproteobacteria bacterium (assembly GCA_964549365.1). GTDB lineage: Bacteria > Bacteroidota > Ignavibacteria > OLB7 > OLB7 > JAFDZV01. Next base: position 12,719 of record CAZJYH010000022.1, on the reverse strand, counting down.
CCATATCCGTGCCGTGTTATCGATGCTTCCGGTTGCGATGAGTTCACCGTTCGGATTGTATGCGATGCTCGTCAACCAGTTCCCGTGTCCTACGAGTTGTCCGACAAACGCACCGGTAACGGCGTTCCAGATTCGAGCCGAACGGTCGGTGCTTGCCGTGGCGATTCGCCTGCCGTCGGGGCTCCATGAAACACCGTACAGGCCTCCGGAATGCCCAACGAGGACGTTCACGGGCGTTCCGCTTGCTGCGTCGTAGATTATTGCCTTGGCGTCGTATCCGGCGGTTACAACTCGGTCGCCGTCGGGATTCCAGGCGAGGGCGTAGACGTTCGCCACGTGTCCATAAAGCACCGTTGTCCCGGCATTGTGCGGCACGCGTTCATCTTGTGGAATCAATTGGGTCGCGCGAACAAGGCAATGCCGCCCTTGAATGTTCGGAACCGTCCAGGCAAAGGACGTGCCGAGCACGTTCTCGGCGATCAGGTCCCAGTTCTCGCCGCCATCGGTTGAGAACTCCAGCGTGACCGGTTCGGTCGGCGGAATCCCTGCCCAGGTAATCCGGGCTCTGCTGCCGGGTTGCAACGTCTCCCCACCGTCGGGGTAGGTCAATCGCAGTTTCATTGACGATGACTGTGCGATTGCCTGGTTCAAGCAAATGCATGTCAGGAATAACATGCACATCTTTCGGGATACGTGTCCGTAATTCGCGTTCATCAGAATCTCCTGGTTTGATGTGTATGGACGTATGCGCTCAGGTAGGTCTCGTCACATTGTTGTTGTTTGCTCGGCAGACCGTCGAGTCGTAGCGATCGATTCCGCTCGGAAGTGATGGCACTTCGATTCCTCGCCGTGTCGTCCGATGCCGGATCGGCCATGGGCTCCAGATAGGAGCGTTGTGTTCGCCTTTTGTCGTTCATCATTTCATTTTCCATGCGTTGATGCTTGGCAACGTTAATGCGCGGCCTCCGTGCGCAGCTGCAGTGCGCGCTCGGTAATCAGCGTTGGTTGCGTCGGAGAATGTCTACGTGAACGCCCGGCCGCACCTCTCCAGCGCTCGCATTTCAAGAAACGCGAACCGTGCATGTCGGTTGGGACATGAGGGTGCCCGGCGCGCATATCGGTTGACGTGCGCGGTTCCCGGCGTTCACGAACGGCACAAGGGTTTTCCGCTCACACGTTGCGCCTATGCGCCATGTGGAGCATGCCCCGATGTGTCGTCGGTGTGCGTGTCTTTTACGTTCGTCGGTTTTGTGCAGCTCGTGGTCTCATGACCGTATCCCCCATGATAATCGGTTCATTTCGTTCTGCATCTCGTGATACAACGATGAACGTTCTGCTGGGGCAGAGCGAATGCGCGACGCTTGCACGCCGTGCGCTGAAGGCTCCGAGACGACCCACGTGTTGGTGTGACGGGTCGTCGATGACGGCCGTGCCGCTCGTCGGAGCGGACGCGGTGAGTGTGAGGGGTGAGTGGAAGGGGGCGTGGGACGGCGCTACCGGCGCCGTACGGATCGCTTGCGTCTCATAGCGGTCTTCTCCTGTACGTAGTATTGTGTTCTATCATTTGGAACTGTTTGATCCGTAGTTCTGCGAAAATTGCCGGATGCTGCGTTTGCTTGATGCTCGAAGTCAAGTTGCGACCTGCTTGTTGACATACGGTCAACGTAGTATGCGAATTCAGTCAACCTTTTGCAATCGCAATCTTCATGCCAACGTTCGGCTTTGGAATTCGCTCCGTTTGGACGTCTCTCTTTTACGCATCGTGATGTATCGTCACGCGATGTGATGTCGACGTTCCGACGCTTCACGATCGATGCGCATTGCGCGTGAACTGGGTAAACCCGATGCTTCGAAGAAGGTTACGGTGAGCCCTCGGCGTCGCCGGATAATGTCCGTTTGGGACGAATTCAAAGAACGCGCGTTTGTCTCGACGTTTTAATCGGACTGTCGGTAAATGTCTCGCCTCTTGTCCATTCCTCGCAACACGGCATTCGCGAAAATGTTAGCAAAGGTTGCGCCGGCGTCGGAATATCCCTGAAAACAGTGATGGGTGGTTATGGCGGCATTGCTTTCTTTGTAAATATCGACCTTTGCACGAATCCTGTCTCGTCGGTTCTCGTTCCGCCGTTCGTTCGGCGTGTTGCTCGTCGCCTGGCACGTGTCGTGCCTGGATGCATGGTTGGCGCATTCGGGCGCGATTTTCACGCTTGCCGGGGCGCGGCAGTCAGCCGTTGTTGCAGGCCGCAAACTGTTATCTTCGCGCGATGAGTGCTCACGCGGCGGCGCATGCGCCTGTCGTGATGCCGAAATTCAACCGAAAGGGTCGAATCGATGATCATCCCAGTCACCTATTATCGCGCCACGATGCGCCGAGGATGCTGGAAGGAGCATCAATGCATCGGGTGCGACACGAAGTTTCGCGATGCCTTCGTAACCGAGCAGGAAACGCTCGGCGACAGGGCGGACGATGCTCTCTGGAGCGCGGAACGGAAGGTGGATGCTTCGCTGTGGGAGGATGTCGTGATGCACCCATGCCCGGCGTGCGGGCTCTATCAGCCCGACATGATCGGGCAGCGGCAATACAATCTCCACGGCGGCCTGTTCGTGGCGCAACTGGTGGTGCTGGGTTTGCTGGTGTTGAGGTTGGGCCTTTCCCCCGCGTCCGTTGCGGTGCGCTACGTAGCGGCCGGCATGGCCGGACTTTTCGGCGCGATCAACCTCTGGGCCGCGTCCGGGAACCGGAATGGAAATCTACCGCGTAATCTTGGAGATATCCCGGCCGCGCCCGGGAAATGGTGCACGGCTCCGTTCGTGATGCGCATCGAATGCGACAAACGAAGAAGGAAAATCCGCCGCGTTGCGTGCTCCCGGCTTCGAATCGTTGTGTTGATCGAATTGGCGGGTGCGGAGTGCGCATGCCGCGGCGCGTGAGCCTTCACGACGTCGCCCCGCCGTCTCAATCATTCGATGAGGAGGAATATCATGCAACGCAGACATTCGATTCCGATCCGGCTCGGCCTGCTTGCGCTGATGCTTGGCTCGGCCACGGTGATCTCGCAAGCCTGCACGTTGACGGATGTGGTGAATTTGTTGGGCTGCCGCATCACGCGATGCTGGTACAAACAGCAGAATGGGACGTGGCTGGTGAGCGCGCAGGCGTACAACGCCGACGGCTCATACGCCTGTGGCCGTACCTACACGTATGTCGGCACTCCCGGCGACGCGAAGGATCGGAACTCTCTCACGTTCGTGTTCGACAACAACGGCAACAACTACCTGGATTGTCTCGAGGATGATCCGCCGCCGTTCACCAACGACGGCTCCTGCACATTGCCGCCGCGCGAGGGGGGAGAGCGCCCGCCGATCGACGACTGATCGGCTCGGCTGAAAGAGAAGTCGCGTGAGTGCCGCCGCGCCCGGTGCCCACATTCGTGGGGCAGGGCGCGGCGTTCGTCGCGGCCGGCGTTCGTCGCGGCCGGCGTTCGTCGCGCTCAATTCGGCGCATGTTCGTGGGCGGGGCCCGTGCTCTGTGCGAGAAACACGCGCGCCCGCGTGCGCGCGGCATTTTGCCCGGTTCGCGGTTGTTCTCACCTCGTGGGGCGTCACACGGTCCATTCCCGCGATGGGAGGTTCATGCGGTACCGGCGCTGATCGCTCCGGCGAGCCCGCGTGAACCGGCCACGGCTTCGTGCGACGTGAGGTAATCGAATCGGCCCTGACGTCCGGCCAGATGCAGGCCCGCCGCTTCAACCGCGCTCTTGGTTGCCTTCAGCCGTTCGTGATCGCCGCGCCGATAATACGGGTAGGCGTTGGGGGTGAGGTGCCCGCCCTGGAATTTCAGATCACCCCGAAAGAGCGGCGTGGTGGCGATGTGCTGCTCGAACGCGCGGCGCTGCTCGTCGATCCGCGTTGCGTTGTCTCCGTGCACGGTACATTCGACGGTGAAATAGTGTTCGCCGTCGATCGGTCCGTAATAATTCGAGAAGAGCGTGATGCGTTTCCACAGCCCACCGCCGGTGAAATTGTAGAGGCAGCCGGCACTGAAGCCGGGGTCGCCGTCGAGTCGATAAAACAGCGAAACCAGGCTCATCGTTGGGAAGTCCGGCGCATTGGGAAGGCCGACGGCGTCCACCACCGCGGGGACGGGGATGGTCGAGACAACGTGGTCGTATTCGCGCTCGCCGTCGTCGGTGGTCACGATCATGATTCCGCCGCCGTCATCGCGGCGCGCGATTCGTCGGATCCTGCTCCCGAAGACCGGCCGTACTCCCAGCGCGCGCAGTTCGTTTCCGATGATCGCATAGGCTTCCTCGAACCCGCGCGGCGAACGTACATAGCAATGCCACGGATCGTTCGGCCGGACCGATGCGAACGCCTCGCGCAGCAGCCTGCGGGCGTTCACACGCAGCGACGTCTCCTCCGGCAGCGCGCGCATCCGCTGCCGCACGAACTCGATATCCACCTCCGTGTCGGGGACGCCGTAGAATCGTTCGATGTACGAACGGAGGCCGCTCTCGAGGTATACTCTGCGGCCGAGGTAGTATGTCACGAACGACCGGAGCGTATCGCGTCGCCGATGGATCAACTTCGACGCGAGCAGATCGATGCACGCGATCACGGCGTGCGCGGCGCCGTGATCGCGCAGGTAGCCACGCACCGACATCGGATACCGATCGAGCGTCATCGAGTGCGTCAGCGACACGCTGTAGTGGTCGACCGGCACGAACGTGTCGCGCAGTATCGGAAACGTCCGCAACAGCTCGTGCTCCGGGGCGAACGTGAACGCGCCGACGTCGTAGATGGCGCCGTCGATCTCCACGCTCCGTTGCAGCCCGCCCAGGCGCTCCGTTCGTTCAAGGATGTCCACCTCGAACCGGCCGGTTGTTGCCAGTTGCTTCGCGACGGCCAGTCCTGCGACTCCGCCGCCAAGAACCGCGATGCGTTCCTTTGTCATGGTATGGTGTTCGTTGTGTTGGATCGTGAACGCCGACTCGTCGCGACCCGTGCGCGACGGCCGGTGGGGTGAGGCGTTGAACGTGGCGGTTCGGTCGGCCTGGGTGCAACCCTGACCCCGGCGACGCGCCGTCCGAATCGATCGATCGGAACGTGTGGGCCGGCTGCCGGGGCCATGACGGGCGCCCCCGGTACAACTCCAGGCGAGCATCAAGGGGCACAATCGCCCGCGCGGCACGCGCACCCCTGGTTCCGACTTCCCACCGACGCTCCGCCTGTGTGAACAACACGGGATGATGCGAATGGTTAGCGAGCCGTCGGGCGCATGCACGCCCCGGCAACTCGGTGGGATCATCGGGATGCCGGTCATCTCGCATCGATGTCGATTTGACGTCGAACGGATTTCTGTGATCATCACATCTCGGTGGTGATAACGTGGCCACCGCACGGCCCGGCTCGATGATGGGCCGAGGGGAGCCGGGATGTCGCACGGATTACGAAGATCGGAACCCCGCGCGTCCGCTATCGCGGTTGGGCCTCGGCATTGGTCGTGCCGAATCTGTCCCACATCCCCGGCTTCGAGTCCGTCCCGTCAAATCCCCGCCATCACGTTCTCCAGGCTCTCCTCCTGCTCCAGGCCGAGGCGCTTGCGCAGCCGTTTGCGCTGCGCCTTCACGCCCTCCGAGCCGAGTTCCATCAACGTGGCGATCTCCTTCGAATCGAGCCCGGCGCGCAACAGTCCGCACAGCCGCTCCTGTTTGCGTGTAAGGCCCGGGAAGCGCAGGCGAAGCCGCTGGTAGAATTCCTCCTCCACGCCCGCCAGGTAGTGCAGTTGCGTCTCCTTCGTGGCGGTATCGGCGCGGAGCGACGTCAACGCCTCCCGCAATGCGGCCGTGGCGGTTTGTTCGGTGGCGCCGCCGCGTGTCAACGCCGTTCGCAGACGCTCCTCAACGGTACGCACCAGGCGCTTGCGGTCGCCGAGCGCAACCACGGCATCGGCAAGCTCGCGCTCCAGGCGTCGCCGGCGTTCGCGCTCCAACTCCGTTTCGCGTTCCAACAGATCGATCTGTGCCATCACGCGGGCGTTGCGAAGCGACTGCTCTGCCTTGCTCTCGAGCAGCATGCGCTCAATCGCAAAGCCTTCCCGTTCGTGTTCCAGCACCGCGCGAATATCGCCGCGAGCCTCTGCGATCGTTCCCCACAGTCGGCAGACGGCCGCCTGAATTTCCGGCTTGATGCCCCCTCCATCGGCAAAGTCCGCAAGCGCTGCGGCCGCCTCATCGTACCGGTGGAGCTTCGTCAACGCCTCGCCCAGCCGCAGCTTGGCGCGCCAGCCACGCCCCGGTATCTCACGATCGGCCAGGTTGTTCGCGGCACGGAAATACTCCGCGGCGGCCTCGTACCGATGCGCCCGCTCCTCGGTTTCGCCGAGCGTCAGCAGCGCGAGGATCATGCGCACGGGCATCGGCCGATCGCCGATCGCGTCGATGATCCATCGTGCCAGCTCCGCGGCCTCTTCGGAACGTCCTCCTTCCAGCAGCAGCTCGGCCCGGCGTCCGGCGATCGTCAACTTCAAATCCAGCATGATCGTCGGGGCGAAGGTGTCGGCTTCGGCGAGCAGGTCGGTTGCGCGGTCGTACTCCTTCAACGCAGCGTGGGCCTCGGCCAGGCGCAGGTATCCCCAGGCGCGCACGACCCTTGAACCGAGCGCGTCGGCGAGTTGTACAACCTCGAGCTGGCATTCGATGCACTGCCGGTATTGTGACAGCGTAAGGTAGATGTTGCCGAGCTGCGAAATGATCAGGCTGCGCGTCACCGGGTACAGTTCGCTGTCGGCCCATTGCTGCGCCTCGCGCAGGGTGCGAATCGCTTCCGGCAGGTTGTTGTCGGCGGCAAGGATGCGCGCTTCGGTCAGTTGGAGATAGGCATGGTATGGCGGGCGTCTATGTACCGGCACCACCGGATTCGGCGGTGCCGAATGCAGCAGCTCGAACGCCTCGGCCGTCAGGGGACGCGCCTCCTCGAATCGGAGCTGGGCGACGAGCACGGAAAGCCGGTGCGTGATCGCGTCGATGTACCTGGTGCGCGAGTTCGAAGCGCGTGCAGCCTCGAGCTGCTGCAGGCACGCGTGCTCCAGCTCTTCGAACCGGCCGGTACGTTCGTGGGTGGTGGCGATCACGCGCCAGGCGATCGCCTGCTGTTCGAGATCGCCGGCGAGTGTGCCCCAGGCGAGCGCCTCGTATCCGATGCGCAGCGCCTCCGGATCGTTCCCCTCCACGTTCAACGCGATCGAGAGCCCCGCAAGCAACATCGACATGTTCGCGACGGCCTCGCGCTCCCGTTTGGAGAGCTTCGTTCGCGGGATCGTCCGATCGCCCGCCGGCTCGATGCCGGCATGATGCAGACGCTCTGCCGCCGTCGCAGCAAGGCCCTCCAGCAACGACGCAACCTCCTGCGCATCATCCTCGGTCGGTTCCATGAAACTGTCGCGCAGAAAGCGCGCAACCGAATCGGGCGCGAAGCCCGCGCCGGCCTCGCGCATCGCCTCGCGGATTTGCCGTGCACGAACCAACTCCTCGCGCAAAACCTGGACGGACTCGGATGCCATAAGGAAGGATCGGTTGGAGCGTCGCGCGGGGTGGACGGGGACCGCAGGGAACCGGCGCAACGGCTGTCGATAGTTCGATCGTTGCCAAATATGGCACGAATATGGGGAAAGGCGGAACGCGGAAGGAGAGGAAGAACGAAGACGGAGAAACGAGAAAGTCGGATGGCGGAGCGCGGAGTTCCAGGATGGAAGAACCAAGCGAGCGGAACGGGGCCGTCGGAGGGCAGAATTCAGGGGGAGTCCGGAAGTTGGCGGCGGCGGGGGCACGATGCCGGGCCGTCCGTTCGGTGCGTTCGCCACACCCTCGATTGCGGGCGCTCAGATCCCCGCCATCACGCTCTCGAGGCTCTCCTCCTGTTCGAGGCCGAGGCGCTTGCGCAATCGCTTCCGTTGCGCCTTCACGCCGTCCGGCCCGAGCTCCATCAAAACGGCGATCTCCTTCGAGTCCAGCCCGGAGCGGAGCAGCCCGCAGAGGCGTTCCTGCTTGCGCGTCAAGCCGGGGAAGCGCAGGCGAAGCCGTTGGTAGAAGTCCTCTTCCACACCGGCCAGATAGTGGAGCGGCGTTTCCCTCGGGACCGCGTCCGCGCGCAACGATGCCAGCGCCTCGCGCAATGCGGTGGTGGCCGTCTGCTCGGTGGCGCCGCCGCGTGCAAGCGCAGCCCGCAGGCGCTCCTCCACGGTGCGCACCAGGCGCTTGCGATCGCCGAGCGCCACAACGGCATCGGCCAGCTCTCGCTCCAGCCTGCGCCGTCGCTCTCGCTCAAGCTCGGCCTCGCGTTCCAGCATGTCGGTCTGCGCCGCCACGCGCGCATTGCGCAGCGAATGCTCCGCGCGGTTCTCCAACAGTTCGCGTTCGATCGCGAATCCTTCACGTTCGTACTCCAGAACCGCACGGATATCGCCGCGTGCTTCGGCGATCGTCGCCATCAGCCGGCATGCCCTCGCCTGGTGCTCCGGCTTGATGCCGACGCCGGTCGTGAACCCCGCAAGCACCTCGGCCGCGTCGTCGTGACGTTCGAGCTTCGTCAGGACCTCGGCCAGCAACGTCTTGGCGCGCCAGGCCTTGCCGGCGAGGGCGCCCTCGGCCATGCCGACGGCCTGACGATAGTGTTGCTCGGCCCTTTCGAGGTGGCCGCACAAGTCCTCCACCGTGCCGAGCACCAGGTAGGCGTGGATCGTGCGGGAGGCGATCGGGCGTTCGCCGACGGTCTCGATGATCCACCGTCCCAAAGCGGCCGCATCGTCGAGCTTTCCCACCTCGATCAGCAGTTCGGCGCGGCGGCATGCCATCATCAATCGCAGCTCCAGCAGGAGCGGCGGCGCGCATGCCTCGGCGGTTGCGAGCAGGTCGGCCGCGCGGTCGTACTCCTTCAACGCCGCGTGTGCCTCCGCGAGCCGTTGATATCCCCAGGAGCGGACGATATCGGAGCCCAGTGCGTCGGCAAGGCGCACAACCTCGTGTTGGCATTCGATGCATTGGCGGTACTGCGAAAGGTTCAGGTAGATCGTGCCGAGCTGCGACATGATGAGGCTGCGCGTCACCGGGTACAGCTCGGGGTCGGCGCACCGCTGCGCTTCGCGCATGCATTGAATCGCCTCGGCGAACCTGCTCTCGGCCGCGAGAATGCGTCCCTCACAAAACCGGAGACAGGAGTAGAAAGGATGATGCGATTCCTTCGGCAGCTCGGCTTCGAGAAGCGCGAGCGCATCGGTGCGCAGTTGATTCGCCTCTCCGTATCGGTGCATTTCGACGAGAAAGGAGAGCTGCCGGGTGATTGCTTCGAGATACCGCACGGTGGACTTCGACGCACGGGCGGCTTCCACCTCGCGAAGCACCGCGTGCTCGTGCTCCGCGAACCGGCCCGCACGGTCGTGCGCCGTTCCGATGGCGCACCAGGCGACCGCCTGCTGGGCGTGATCTCCCGCGAGCACGCTCCAGGCAAGGGCCTCGTGGCCGACCCGCAGCGCCTCCGCGTCGTTGCCGCAAACCTGCAGCGCGATCGACCGTGCCGCCAACAGCATCGACAGATTCGCCGAGTGCTCCCGTTCGCGCTTCGAGAGCTTCGAGGGTGGGCCTGCGTCCTCCCTGGGCAGCTCGATCCCCGCATCGTGCAGGCGCTTGCGCGCGATCTCGGCAAGCCCATCCAGCAGCGTCGCCACCTCCGGCGCGCTCTCCTCCGCCGGTTCCATGTAGCTGACACGAAGAAATCGCGCCACACAGTCCGGCGCAAAACCCGCGCCGGCGTCACGCATCGCCTCACGGATATGCCGGGCGCGCAACAACTCTTCGCGCAAGATGGGGATGGACTCGGCTGTCATACAGGGTACCGAAGGAACGGTTGGAACGTCGCGCGGGGTGGAGGGGGATTCGCAGGGGCCCGGCGCAACCGTTGTCGATGTCTCAACGTTGCCCAAATATGGCACGAACGCCGCGAACCTCCCACACCATCGCATTTGCCGTCTCCGCCGACATGGCCGACCGGGCGGCAATTGGGTGGGGATTGAAGAAGGAGTCCCTCCTGTCCGCATCGAGCTTCGAGGGGGCACACAATTCCCGCAGCCTGTCGGTCCCGATGCGGCGGCCGTGTGGTGTGGGAGGTCCGGATGGATCGCCCGCCCCGCCGTGCGTCGCGGCGCACTCGATGCGATGGCCGGCGTGCTCGATGATTCGTGATGCGATCGGCGCGTGTGGATTTTTCGCGATCGGACCCCAGCCGGCGTGCGGCCGCTGACTCTCGACCGCTATTACCCGTTTCCCGGACGCGCGCCCATCGCCCGGCATTTTCGGAAAATCGATGGTTGCAACGGCGGCGCGGCACGTCCTCCGTGACGGCGATGATGTGAGCACCGTGATTGCTCCGGACGTGGCGAATTATTCGTCGGGATTTGTGCCGCGGGTGTTCCTGGAATTTTTACGAGCGACCCTCTCGGGGAATATCGATATGCGCATCGAGGCGCATCGACCCCGCACCACCTGTCCCCCGGCCCTGCGATTCGCCGTGGAGTTCGACTCGGGGATGACTCCCGGCGAAATCACGGACGCGAACGCCGGGTTTTCTGAAGGCGGACTCCGCGCTCCCGGGCCGGATGGTGGTTATCCGGGGTGTGCCCGTCGCAGCGGCGCGATCTTCTCCGCACGCGACATTGCGTTTTGAGGGTTCGATGAGTCGATCACACTTCGACCAATAATTCCGGCGACAGGCTCCGATATGCAAACGAGTCCCCGCAATCGTCCTCGATATCGTTGCATGTCGGATCCCGAACTTGCGGCCGAACGGATCGTAAGCGTTCCGAAGCGCATGGACGTGCGCTTGGGAACGGCCGCATGCAATTCGCTTCATCGTCGGCGCCGCGATCGCGGCGAGCTCACTCATCGGTCGCGGTGAGGCGGCCCTGGGCCCGCTGCATTCCGATGCCGTGGATGGAGCGATGGACGCCATGCCGGCGTAGCGCGGCGCCCTTTGCCGGTGCGGTGCATGCCGGAACGTTGTTCATCGATGCCGACGGCGGGCGCCTCGCGGCCGGGCGCCGTTTCGTAGCCGTAAACGCTGAGGGTATGCTCGCGTTGGATGCGTGTGGAGAACAGCCGTCCCTGTTTCAATTCATTCCCGCAACAGATTCTCATCGACACGTCGGCGCGATGCCCGTATGTTGCCTGCATATCGATTTTTGTACCCGGAGGCCCCTCATGATCAAGGCAATTGTCCCGGCCGTCGTCTTCGTGACCGCGGGCACCGTCCTTATCCTCAAACGCGTCGCCGCAGCGCGCGGCTTCTCATTGATGATGGGAGGCACGACGCCCCCGTTCGTCATGACGCTCGTGGGAACGTTCTTCATTGCGTTGGCAGCCGCAACCGTGGTGCTCTACACGCAGGGGGTGTTGGGGAGGTAGGGGGAACCTCCTGTGTGTGCCCGTCGTGTCGGTGCCCGTCGTGTCGGTGCCCGTCGTGTCGGTGCCCGTCGTGTCGGTGCCCGTCG
>CAZJYH010000022.1:0-1080 GCA_964549365.1 uncultured Alphaproteobacteria bacterium | reverse complement strand
TGTAGGCGCACGTCTTTAGCGTGCGCCAAATGCCATCCTTTGCACATCGCCCCGCTCCTTCGTACGTTTCTCACCGCTCCTCCCGCCGTATCCGTTCCATTGTTCACCTCCATTCGGATGCTGCGATGAGACCCATTCGCGAACGTCCCCATAGGCTGCCGGCTGCGGTGTATGTCGGGCAGCGCGCCGTGGCGTTCACGGCGTGCGTGTGCGCGCGCGTTCCTCTGTTCGTCGATGCGGAAACGGTCGGTGTGATGGTTGGTCTGCTCCGCGAGGCGGCCGAGCATTATCATTGCGCCGTCGTGATCTACCTCTTCATGCCGGACCATTTGCATACAGTCCTGATGTCGATCGATGACGGTGACCCGCTTTCAGCGATGAAGCGTTTCAAACAACGGAGCAGCTACTGGCTTGCTCATCACCGGCGGGGCATTCGTTGGCAGAAGGATTTCTACGACCGCATCGTTCGCACTGAACGTGAATTCCGAAATCACATCCGGTACATCCTTAACAACCCCGTTCGCGCGGGCCTCGTGGATGATTTTAGGATCTATCCTTTCAAGGGATCGACGCTGTTTGATATAGAGAATTGGGAGGCGTCGTAGATTCGAATTCATCATGATGATTCGGTGTTGTGGTATTGGTGCAGGCGTTTGGTGCGCGAATCGATCGTGATGAGGACGTATGTATGAATCCGGTGCAGAAAGCACAGGCGCGGGGATGTGTTCGATATGAAATTGGCGCAGGCTGAAGACCTGCGCCTACAAGACCTGCGCCTACAAGGCCTGTGCGTACAAGGCCTGCGCCTACAAGACCTGCGCCTACAAGGCCTGTGCGTACAAGACCTGCGCGTACAAGACCTGTGCGTACGAGATCCGCGCCTACAATCGTGATGAGGACGTATGTATGAATCCGGTGCAGAAAGCACAGGCGCGGGGATGTGTTCGATATGAAATTGGCGCAGGCTGAAGACCTGCGCCTACAAGACCTGCGCCTACAAGACCTGCGCCTACAAGGCCTGTGCGTACAAGACCTGCGCCTACAAGACCTGCGCCTACAAGACCTGCGCCTACAAGACCT
>CAZJYH010000021.1:0-18537 GCA_964549365.1 uncultured Alphaproteobacteria bacterium | reverse complement strand
GCCACCACCACGAACTGTCCCATCAGCCCCTCATCCTCGTGGAACCCGAAGTGGCAATGGTACATGTACGGATGGGTGCTGTCGGCGAAATCCTCGAAGCGTGCGATGAAGCGAACGGTCTCGTTCATGCCGACCGGCACCACATCCTTCCATCCCACCTCCTCCGGCTTCGGCGCCACGCCGTTGCGGGTCAGGATGTTGAACTGCACGTCGTGAATATGGAATGTGTGCGAGAAGGCCGAGATGTTCCGCAGCTCCCAGATCTCCACATCGTTCAGTCGCACCACCTTGTTGATGACCTCCATGTCGAACGCGGCCGAGTCGAAGTGGAACGGCGAGCGGTTGAATCCCTCGGTGAACAACACCTTGCGCGTCACTGCCGCCTGAGAAGCTTCGAGATACGTGTTGTGCGCGAGCGCGGTCGGGATCGCCGTCACCGGGGTGGACGTTGCCGCGCCGACGTTCAGGTGCAGCACCCGGAACGTCCTGTTGTTGAGAGCGCTGCCGAACGGACCGGATTGCCCCGGCTCGCCGCCGGGGAAGCCCATTCCCTGCCCGCCGTTGTACGCCATCATGTCCAGCGATCCGCTCGCGTTCGAGAAGTCCACAAGGATCTCGATCCGCTCCCCAACTCCCAGCGTCTTGCGCGTCAACGGCACCGGCGCGTTCAACAGCCCGCCGTCGGTTCCGATCACGTAGAACGTGCGGCCGTCGCTGAACCCCAGGTTGTAGGCCCGTTCGGCGGCCGCGTTCAAAATTCGGAAACGGACCACCTGCGCAGGGACCGTGGTCTGCGCGCTCAACGTTCCGTTGACCAGCATGCTGTCGCCGTACGTGTCCTTCACGAACTGGTTGCCGGCGTCGAATCGGCGATCCTGCAGGATCATCGGGATATCATCCACGCCGTACGTCCTCGGCAACGCCGGCGCCTCCTCATCGTCGCGTACGATGATCATGCCGCCGAGCCCCATCATCATCTGCTGCTCGGTCATCATGTGCAGGTGCGGATGATACCAGAACGTGGCGGCGTTGTTGCGAATCCTGAACGTCGGCCTCCAGGTTTCGCCGGGGGCAATCGGCTGGTGCGGACCGCCGTCCATCTCCGCCGGGATGTGGAACCCGTGCCAGTGCACCGTGGTGGTGTCCATCAGGTTGTTCGTCACGTTGATCATCACCGAATCGCCCCGGCGCATGACGAGCGTCGGCCCCAGATAGGAGTTGCCGTTGACGCCATAGGTCCGTGTGACGGCCCCGGCGCGGAACTGCCTGCTGCTTTCACCGAGCGAGAGGTTGAAGACCGTTCCGGAGAGCGTGTCCGGTATCCAGAGCTGGTTGTAGGATTGTGCGCGCAACGTTGCGAACGCGGCGCAGAACAGAATCAACGACAGGAAGAGACGACGGATCATGTCGGGAGCCCTTGAGGAAGTATCGAAGCGCCCGTCTTTCTCGGCGGCGCGCAGTGGGGATAGACGCCGTTCGCGGCCGCTCCCTTCGCGCCGGCTTTCGGATATTGCGCCGTCGATTCCCGCGATCGTTCATGCAGGCCGATCGCGCACTCTTCACCTGCATCTGCTCAGCCGATGAACAACGACGAGACCTCGGCCCGCGCCCTTTTGCGGCACACCCTCGCAACGGTCGCCTATCGCGGCGGCAAGACCCTGCGCGACGCGCCGGACGGCTTCGCGGATTTCCGGGCGAATGAGGGAACCCGCACCCCGGGGGCAATCCTGGCGCACATCTGCGACCTCTACGACTGGGCGCTCAGTCTGTGTGAGGGGCGCGAGACCTGGCGAAACTCGACGATCGACGACTGGCGAAGCGGCACCGAGCGCTTTCATCGCGCGCTGGCCGATCTCGACGCATACATTGCCGGCGATCGTCCGCTCGCGGCTGCGCCCGAACGCCTCTTCCAGGGCCCGGTGGCCGACAGCCTGGCACACATCGGGCAGATCGCGATGCTGCGGCGCATGGCGGGCTCGCCGGTGAAGGGGGAAGACTATTCGCTCGCGAAGATCGCGGCCGGCAACGTCGGCGAGGAGCAGCCGCCCGCGGTCTTCGAGTTCAACTGATCCGTGCCCCGGGAACGAACACGGCGTCGGCGATCCCTTCACGGGGATTGCCGACGCCGGTCGTCGTCATATCGCATCGCGATGATTCATGTCGCGGTGCCGTCGCACCGGGGATCCGGAATGTTCATCCGGAGTTGTACTCCGGACCCCACCGGCACGATCGTGATGTTCAACCGGAGTTTGACTCCGGACCCCACCGGCACGATCACATGTTCGTCCGGAGTTGTACTCCGGACTTCCCCGGCGATCACATGTTCGTCCGGAGTTTGACTCCGGACCCCACCGGCACGATCGTGATGTTCAACCGGAGTTGTACTCCGGACCCCACCGGCACGATCGTGATGTTCAACCGGAGTTGTACTCCGGACTTCCCCGGCACGATCGCGGAGCGCACGTCCGCGACAACAGACGAGGCCGCACCTACGCCTTGGCGTGCAGGATGCAGGCGGATGCCATCAGCCGGTTCACGAACGCGCGGAAGGCCGCTATCACCTCCTCTTCGGTCGCTCTGCCGGCCATGTGCGCCTCGATCGTCTTCAACAACGCCTTCAACGCCGCGTCGGCGCCGGTTGCGACCACGGCATCCAGACCGCCGATCTCATCAACCAGCCTCTCCAGCATATCCCGCATGTCCACCACGCGCCGGGCGAGCCCCTTCAATCCGTAGGGGCGATCGCACCCGGTGCCGAGGCGACAGAACAGCTCGTGCGCGATCGGAAGCTCGACGATGTTCGAGATGTCGCCGAACGCCGCCGCCGCCTGATCCAGCGTCTGCGCCACGACGTCCTGCCACGGGCCGACCCGCAGCGTGGCGGCGAAGCCCACCATCTGCCGCTCGCCGACGCTCGGGTTCACGGAGACCGTGAACTCCGTCCCCGGCTTCGGCTTCGGCGGGAACACGCCGCGCACCACCAATACATACGGTTCGGTCCGGTCGGTGAGATCGAGATTGGCCTTCACCGTGCCGCCCGGCTTCGCGGCCACTGCGCGCGCGCCTACGATGTCGACCGACAGCTCACGCAACCCCGCGGCCCGCGTGGCGTCGATCTCCACGGTCAACCGCTGTTGCTTGTCGTCGCGCGGCGGAATCTGGATGAAGAACGGCGCGCTCTCGTAGGCGATGTTGCCGTCGTTCCCCGACGGGAAGTCCTCGATGTCGAGATTGCGCTGTGCCCAGTCGTTGTCGACGTGCGCGAGGTTCTCGAAGCCCGACCAGTCCAGGCCGCTCTGATCTCCTTCCTGCTCGGCGTCGGAGCGGACCACGGCGAAGACGCAGGAGTGGTTCGGCGTGCCGGCCGGAACCGTCCACGGCAGCGCCACATCGGCCGGCACGCCGACGGCCAGTGACCCCGGCACATTCACCTGCCCGAGGAATGTGAGGTTCCCCGCGCCGCCGCCGGAGCCCGGCGTCTTCAGATAGAACTTCACCACGCCGTTGCGCACCAGCAGATTGTTCCGCTGCTCCACGCGGGCGAACAGGTAGTTCGTGTGCGGTGTCATCCCGACGTCGAAGCGTGCCGGGCTCTGATGTTCCGGTCCCGTCACCGCGTTGAACGTGCCGGGCGTGTTCGTCTGGCGATTCCAGACGAAGGAGTTGGCATACTGGTGGATCCCCGCCGGCGGCGGTCCCGAGGGCTCAACGCCGGTATCGGTCGGGAAGTCGCGGATAAAGTGATCGCCGATGTCGTGCGACGTGCAGCAAAGTTCCGGCAGCGTCTGGATCACCGGGTTGGCGATGTTGGTGCACATGAAGTGCGTCACGAACGGGACGCCGGGATTGTTCGCGCCGCCGGTCGGGGTCATCACCGTGTTCGCGTCGGAGTTGGAACCGCCGCCGGGGTGGAGCAGGCCGAGCACGTGGCCAAGCTCGTGCGACACCAGCACCGGATTGCCGGCGTTCGGCTCGGCGATCACCGGCTTGCACGAGGCCACGCCGATGCCCCCAGCGGTGCCGCCTCCCTGCCCCGCCAGCGCGTTCTGCACGAAGAACACCTCGATCACGTTCGGGTCGCCGTCGGTGAAGGCGGCGCGAATGGCGTTCACATCGGGCGAGGTCTTCAACGTGGCGTTGGTGATGATGGTGATCGGTCGGATCTCGATGTCGATGCAGCACTTCCCCCAGACGGTCTGCGCGGTCGCAAGCTGCGCCGCGGATGTGGAGCCGCTGGGGGAGGCGTCCATCGCGTCGGTGCGGAACCCGACCGGTTGCACCACGATGCGTCGGCGGTTCACCTGAATGCAGACGTTGTCGTCGGCGTTGGAGTCATCGCCGGCGCCGGGCTTGCGATCGCGGTATCGGGGACGCGGCTCGGGGATCGGCCGCAGCGGCAACTTGCCGAGTTCGATGGTGATGAACTGCACCTCCTCGAACTCTCCGGCGGCGCACGCCACGCGGATGCGCGCGTCGGCCAGCACGGGCGCCTTGCCGCGCAGGGCGATCGTCCCTTCGAGCACCATGCCGCACGGCTCGGTGGCGGGCTGATAGTAGCAGGCGGCGGCCGTGTTGCGCTGATGCGCGGCGTCGAGGCTTTCGTAGTTGATCGTGCATTCCAGATCGACGCGTATCCGCGTTCCCGCTCCGGTCGTCCTCAGCATGCCGGTGCCGTTGCGTCCCACCACGGTGATGACGCCCGTCTCGGCGTACCGTGCGCGCACCGAGGCGCCGGCCAGACCGAACCGGGAGAGGCTGACGCCTCGCCGCCCTTCCAGATCGCCGTGGATCACCAGGATCGCCTCGCCGCGCATACGGCTTCTCTGCTCGCCCGTCGGCGTGCCGACCGTTCCCGGCGCATCCCACTGCAACAAATACCTGCTCCCGTCGCTCAGCGGATCAAACTTCTGCTTCATGATGTACTGTTCCCTTCATTGTGATTGAAGTGAGAAAACAACGTCCGGCTCGACGTCGAGGCGCCGGGCCTGCCGCGCCTCGTGCGCGGGATCATCCTTTTCGATAAACGGGGAAGAGCGTGTGAAAATCCGTCCCGATGCGCGCGCATCGGGGCATGTTCGCGAACAAATCACGCCGGTGCCTCGCATCGTGCCCGTGGGAGGATGCGAAATGCCGGAGAAATTCCGATGAGAGGAATCCGGATGAATTGATCGGGAACGTTGGGGGACGAGAGTTCGATTCCGGTACTCGACTGGTGTGGCTGCAATGCTACGGATGAACGGGATAACATCCAAACCACATCGTCGGATTTCCGGACTCGACACCGATCGACGTGAGGGTGGACGCACGAGAGCCCGATCATGCGTCGGCGGCGGAACTCGGACCGGCGATGTTTCCGAGCGCGGGGCGATATCCGCAGGGTCGTGCATCGGTAAATGCAATTCGACGAACGGATGGTCGATGTCGGTGAGCGCGCGAATCCCACGTCGATGTCCGTTCGAAATCCCCGCATCCTCGACGATTCATGGTGCCACCGTGTGGGAGCGCAATTCGTCCGGGACATATCAACGCGTGGCCTCCGACACGCTCGGAAAATCGGTGCATGCGGGATTGCAGTGCGCCAAATGATGAAGTGTCGAACCCTTGTGTGATTCGAACGCTGTTGTATTTTTGACGCATGCCGAAACAACAGGACGATGAACCAGGTTTTGAGAGAATGCAGCGGCGAAGGGCTCCGCGCCGCGTGCTGAAAACGCTTGCCGACCTGCGGCCCGCTCCTGAAGCGGCCGCGGCGTTCGAGCAACGCACGGGGGAGCCGGCGCCGGAATATCTGGAGCGTGGCCTCCAGGAATTTTTCGATCGTGGTATTATCACCACCATCATCAGGCAGTTGAAGAGCGGAAAGGAGGCAACCGTATACGTTGCCCGTGGCTCCGAAGGGTCCGGCACAACCGTGGCGGTGAAGGTGTATCACGAGATCGATATGCGGTCGTTTCGCAACGATGCGCAGTATTCGGCCGGACGATTTGTCGGAGACGCCCGATTGACGCGGGCGATTGCGCAGGGATCGACGCGTGGCCTTCGCGCGCGTCAGGCTCTCTGGGTGGAGCACGAATATGATGAACTGCGGATACTGCACGAGGCCGGCGTCAATGTGCCTCGTCCGTTGGGGCACGCGGGCCGCGCGATCGCGATGGAGTTCGCGGGAGATGGGGATGAGCCCGCACCGCGTATATCGGAGGCACGGCTTACGCAGGCCGAGGCCCGCGACGCCTTCGATCAGGCGGTGGGGAACCTTGCGGCGATCGTGGCGTGTGGCCGCGTACACGGCGACTACTCCGCGTTCAATCTCCTCTGGTGGCGCGGCGCAATCGTGGTGATCGATCTCCCCCAGTTGGTGCGCGTGGATGAAAATCCGAACGCGGCCGAATTGCTGCGTCGTGATATCGAGTCGCTTTGCGCCACATTCTCCCGCTTCGATATCCCGATCGATCACAGAGCCGTCACTCGCAGGGTTGTCGCGCTCGAGGGGAGCGCTCTGCGTTCATCTCCGCTGCGGAGACTGATTTCACGATAACCAACCCACCGCATTCGGTTGTTCAAATTCAGGCCGTTCGACGCGCTCGTGCCCGATGCCGACGCATGCGTCGGATGCTCGCCGGCAGGGCCCCGCCGCGCGCGAATCGCATCGCGATATTTGTGATGCCGGAATGCACCGACGGCTCGTCGGTGCCGGGAATCGTGCAGTCGATGCCGATTTCATGTCCAAAGAGGGGATAGCTGTGCCTCTTATCGGGGTTCGGAGGAGTGCGCGCGATCGCGCACACGGCTCCGGGCGTCACCGCCGCGCCGGTCGCGGCGACGGCGATCCGATTCAACTCCACTCTCTCGGAGGACCCGCGAATGTTTTCACGCATCCGTTGTTCGATCGCGGCGGCGTTTGCCGTTGCAGCCATTGTCATGATCTGCGCGGGCACGACAGCCACGGCGCAGATTTTGTGGAACCCGCCGTGCGGCGCGGTCACCATCTTCAACAACACGCCGTGCACCATCGGTCTATGCCCGGGCTGGGCCCCGATGCTCGCGCCGCCGTGCTCCCCTTTCATCCTTCCGGGCAACTTCGCCGTGGTGCCGACCGCGGCCCCGGCGTTGATGCTGAACGGCATCTTCAGTCAGGCGGGTATCCTGAGGCCGCTGGTCGCGGCGCCCCCCGCCCCCCCGTCGGCCGTGCCCGCCCCGTGGTGGGTGCCCAACATCATGGTCGGCCCCGCGCCGGGCTGCTGCGTGGATGTGTATATCGACAACACGGCAGGTGTCTGCACAATGTGGGTGTTCCCGACACGCCTTGCGCCGCCGTGCCGCCCGTAATGCCAATGGTCCGTTGAAGCCCTCGATCATTCGAGGTGTGAAACGGGACGGGACCATCGATCATGTCGCGATCGGTGGTCCCGCATTTTTTTTTCGGACTGAAGCTCAGCGGCTTTCCGCGCCGCTCCAATCGCCGCCGAGGCATTCACCCATGCGATCGTCGACAGCCGGGGTGCGTCGATATGCCGACAACGGCATGTTGGGTCCGGAGTTCAGCGACGCTCGAACCAGTACCGCCACGATGTGGATTGGAGAGTGCCGAGTAGCATGCATTCCCCGGCTCGGTGCCGCTGCATAACGATCCCGCGCAGGCTGAACGAGCGCAGTGCCCGATGTAGGGCCCGAGCTGCGGCCAGGCCGGCTGCACTCCCTTACAAAGGCATGGGATATCCTTCATGTTGCAGTTGACACCGGTGGACGATGACGCAGTGCGGGCACCGGCCGCGGCGGTGCAGCCGATGAATGCAAGAAACAGGAACACGATACATTTCATGGAACACGCTCCTTTTTACCGCGTAACGACGACGCGCCGGCAGGCGGCCGGCTTTCCGTCATGGTACAGGATGATGAAATACGTCCCGCCGGCGGCGAATTGACAGCGCGATGCCCCGCGCGCTCCAGCCTTCCCCCCGGCAACGGGGACGAAGACCTGACGCCCTTCCGCATCATGGTTGGAAATCCACGACGAGCGGTCCTCAGGAGCCGCGGCATATTCGATGGTGACCGTTCCGGTGGTCGGGTTCGGCGTCACGCTCAACGCCGTGCTTCCCTCGGTCGTGCGGGCAAGCGCCGTAAGATCCTCCACCGATCGTCGCGCAAGCTCGCCGTTGTACTCCGCTCGATATTGCGACCAGTATTCCGACGTGGCGCGCAGCGAGAGTCCGACCGTGAAATCATCGTGTCTCGACGGATAAAACGGGCCGTTTCCACGAACGTAGGTACGAACGCGAATGAATGCCTGTGTGGGCGAGACGGTGGCGGGGACGGTGTAGCGAACCAGCGAGAGCGTCGGAGCATGGCCGAGGAAGCTGGGCGTTCCCGAGGGAATGCTGCGGAGCACGCCGAAGGTGTCGAGCAGTGCAAGCCTCGCGCCGTCGGAGACGCGCACGAGCTCCACGGCCCACGCCAGCGAGTCCTCGGCGTAATAGTTGTCCGGCTCCTGCGTGCCGGTGCGCTGATTCTGCCAGACGAACTCGCGATAGAATCCGAGCGCGTCCCCGGACGTGATCTCGAACGGGGTGGTGGTCGTGATCGCCGAGAGCGAATCCGCCTCCAGGTCGAGTCGCCGATCGAACGTCCAGTGATCCAGCTTCAGCCGCGCGCCGTTCTTCGTGAACTCGGTCACGAGAAAGCTGACCGCGCACGAGTCGTAGTTCATTCCCAGATCGAACGATGCGTGGATATACTCGGCCGGGGTCGTGTCGGGGCAATTGACGCAATGTTCGCCGATGGCGTTGATGCGCATGGTGTCCTGTAGTATAACGTCGAACTGAG
This sequence comes from uncultured Alphaproteobacteria bacterium, assembly GCA_964549365.1. GTDB lineage: Bacteria > Bacteroidota > Ignavibacteria > OLB7 > OLB7 > JAFDZV01. The sequence continues at coordinate 9,717 of CAZJYH010000021.1, read as the reverse complement.
CGTTTGCCGTGATGGTGGTCGCGATCGCGGCCATATAGATGGTGATGAATTCTCGTCGCATGATTGATCCCAAATACTTATGAGCAGCCGGAATTCACGAGGCCCCTGGCTCCGCCGGTCGTCATTCAGGGGCAAACGTACCAGTCCGGTGCCGCGCGTGGCAGTACATAATCGTGTACTCCCTGCCAAGTGTACCCTCTTCGTGCGGCCTGTCGTTGAATACGCAAACATACGATCGGATACGTATTCCGACAAGCCCGATCATGGCGTGTTTCGGCATGGTGGTCCGGTGGATGCGGCGCATGCGCGAAGCGGCATCGCGGTGTTCCGTCCGGCGCGGAGATCGCTCAGAGGGAGAGGTGAAATCCGGCCGCGCCGGTACACAAAGATGTACTCCGTTTTCGGGCACGCCTGGAATATGTTGCCTGCGCTCCATGCGGTGGCCTGTGCGCCAACGGTCGTCACGATCGGCCACCACGCTCATCAATCACACCCCCCCGCCCTGGAGAAAGTCATGAACCGCAATATTTCGCGTCTGTCTGCCGTGGGCCTGTGTGCCCTCGTGTTCACTCTCATCGGCGGCAGCCCGCGCGCGCATGCGCAGAATCCGAACTGCTGTGATTATATCATCAACACCACGCTGGTGCCGGCGACCTGCTTCCCGATCACCATTCTCACCGTCTGGTCCGGCGGGCAGACCGATGTGGTGACGATTCCGTCATCGGGGTATCTCTCGCGTCATTTCCCGTTTCCATGTCCGCCGGCGCCCCTGCTCGCTTCGATCACGATGACGAGCGCCGGCGGGTGCGTGCTCACGTGGACCACCAACTACTGCGGCGGCTGCCTGTTCATCGATATCGTGTAACCGTAGGGGTGATTGGCCCCGGGGGCATGATGTACGGAAGGGCGGGGAGGCCGACGCGATACGGCAACCGCCGGACGCATCCGACGAAAACGGGGTCGTCGATCGCAAATGATCGACGACCCCGCTTCGTTCCCGTCGGGCTCGCACGGCTTCACGGACGCAGCATGCCCGACGTCTCCTTGATCCGCGGTCAACCCGCGGTGCCGCCTCGTGCGAAGCGTTCATTTCCCGTTCGTCGCCGAATCGTGGTCCGCACCGGCGGAACCCGTCGCGGCGGAATCGCTCGCGTTCCTCCGGGCTCATCGCCGCCCAGCGCTCGGCGAACCGGTGTCGCGCATCACTTCGACGCCACGGCCCGCCGCGCCCGCCCGGGCCGCCCGCCAGCAGGATGCGTGAGAGGAGCAACAACCCGATCGCCTGCCAGTATCCGATCACCGGACCGCCGAAGAGCTCCGGCACCAGCCCGTTCCATAATTGCATGATGATGAATCCCAGCGCGAGCGCAACGACCGCGATCAACGCGATCACGCGGCCCACCTTCCACACCATTCGCTTTCTCATGATTCTTCCCCGTCCAGAGTTAGTTCGTCGTACATGTCCTGCAGCCTGATGCGCAGGAACGCCACCGCGTATCGTTTCCGCGACAGCAGCGTCGGAACGCCGACGCCCGTCATATCGGCCATCTCCTTGAAGCTCCGCCCCTCCAGCTCGTGCATCACGAACGCCTGCCGCTGTTCGCTCGGGAGCTCGTCGAGCGCTTCGTCCAACGCCTCCCAGAATCGTTCACGGAAGAGCACGGCATCGGGGCCGTCCGCCGGATCGAAGAGCACGTCCTGCAACAGCAACGGCGGATCGTTGTCGGCCTCGTCGTCCCCCTCGATGCTCAGCCGTGAGAACGCTTCGGGCTTGCGTCTGCGATACCAGTCGATCACCTTGTTGCGCGCCACCGTGAACAGCCAGGAGGTGAATCGCTCGATCGGCGCGGCAACTGTCTCGCTCGCCACCAGTTGATAGAACACGTCCTGCGCGATATCCTCTGCATCCTCGGCAACCGACACACGACTGCGGATGAAATCCAGGATGCGCGGCCGCTCCGTGCGGATCGCACGCTCAACACGCCGCATGCGATCGTCCACGATCGATGGATCGCCCGCGATCGATGGATCGCCCACGATCGATGGATCGAGCGCGAGCGCGGCCGGATCTCCCTCGACATCGGCGTCCGCTTCGGTATGAAGACCAACGGTCATGCCCCATTGACGAACGAGTCGCCGAAACATGCGATGAGGTGCCCGCGCCCCTTCGATCGTACCACTCCGCAGCCGTAGATTGCGCCGCACGACGAAACCGCCCACTCCCCGCGGATCGTACCCGCTTCTCTTTCCTGCCGGATGAGCGATGTTCCTCAGCCGGCCGCATCACATGACAAGGAGAACGTCATGCGCAGAACCATCCGACGTCCCGCGCGAACGTGGTCAGGCGCCGTGAGCGCACATGTCGCGGAGGAGGCCGCGCGGCCGACGCACCCGATTCTCGAACTGCAACGCCGCGTGGGGAATCGGGCCCTCGGGCGCATGTTGAGCGCCGACGGCGCGCGGCGGCAGGAGGCCCCCGCGCCGGCCGTCGCCGGCGGCGACGCGCCCGTGCCGATCCATCCGCTCACCGACGAGGAGCGGGCGTTCGATCTGCAGGCCGAACGCTTCCGCGATGACGAGCGATTGCAGAAAGCGTTCGACGACCGCCCGCCGATGGGGCAGGGTGAGAGCGGCGAGGCGGTCGCGACCCTGCAGCAGGCGCTGATCGACATCGGATTCGGGATGCCGCGTTCCACCAACGCAGCCGGCAAGCCGGACGGAATCTTCGGGCAGGAGACGTATCGCGTGGTGCGCGGCTTCCAGTTGCGGCAGGGGATCGTGCAGGACGGGATCGTCGGCCGGCAGACGATCGGCGAGCTCGACGGCATCTTCAGCGGCTCGGCCCCGCCCGGTTCGCGTGCGTCGGGCCCGGAGACGCCGGGCGATCCGGTGACCGTGTCGGAGATCGAGCTGCGGCCGAAGACGTTCGGCCCATGCGGCGGCTTCCTCTGGGATGTGGACTGGAACACCAACGGCCGCAACGGCTACCTGGTGCAGGAGATCACCAAGGAGTACGAGCTCGACGAGTGCGATACCGTCCGCCCGGACACGACGTTCACGCCGCTCTACTGGGAGGCATGGAGGGTGCAGGAGGACGGCGGGATACATGGGACCAGCGGTCCGGACGACATGTGGCGCACTCCGTCGGCCGATGCCGCCGATCCGACGGTAGGATTCCCCGGCACGAACGGTCGTTGGAAAATTCAGGGGCGCGTGTTTTTCGTGGAGCAACTGGATCCCGCCGCCGATTTCAAATTCGGCAAGGTGGCCGACGCGGTCGATCTCTGGTCCACCACGACGCAGCCGACGAACCTCGGCGATCCGCTGCTGACGCGCAGCGCGGAGCGGACGTGGAATTGTTGTACTGCCGCTCCGACCGACACCCCGAAGCCTACGGACGAGGCGCACTGAGCCGCGGGAGATATTCAACCCATTCGTTGAATATCTCTTGCAACCTTTCACCTGTCGCCATATGTTCAACCAAAAAGTTGAATATCGAAGCGCTCACGATGACGGCAACACCTCTGGATTCCACACTGCTCGCTCTGGCGGACCCGACGCGTCGCGCGATTCTGCAGCGCCTTGCACGGGGCGAAGCGCGCGTCACGGATCTGGCGGGTCCGTTCTCGATGTCGCTGAATGCCGTCTCCAAACACATTCGGATGCTCGAACGGGCCGGTCTCGTGCGGCGCCGACGCGAGGGGCGTGAGCACTATCTGACGTTCAACCCCGGCCCGTTGGACGAGGCGGAGCGGTGGATCGCCGACCAGCGTTCCTTCTGGGCCGCCGGGCTCGATGCGCTGAACGCAATGCTCACGGCCGAGCGCACCGGACGGCGCAACCGACGGCGCACCGCGAGCGTCGCCGGAACAAAACGTGATGCGGAGGGGCGTACCTCCAGTGTGGCGAAGCCTCCGCCGAAGGCGGGGCGCGGCCGTTGACAACATCCCATCATGAACTCAATCTCTCTATGGAACAGCCCGCTATGATCACGGCGCGTGTTGGGCGCCGCATGAACGCCTCGGCCGAACGCGTCTTCGACGCCTGGCTCGATCCCGAGAGGATCGGAGGGTGGATGTTCGGACCGAACGTGCGCGATGAGACGGTGGTGCGCATCGAAGTGGACCCGCGCGTCGGCGGCAGGTTCTCCTTCGTGGTGCTGCGCAACGGCGCGGAGATCGATCACATCGGCGAGTATCTGGCCATCGAACGGCCGCACCTGCTGGTCTTCACCTGGGGCATCGCGCCGGATCCGGCCGAGGGGAGCCGCGTCATCGTGGCGATCATCCCGGCCGGCGACGAGTGCGATGTGACCGTGAGCCACGAGATTCCCGGCGATTGGGCCGACTACCTCGACCGCACACGGCAGGGATGGGAGACGATGCTCGAGGCGTTGGCCGCTGTGTTCGGATGAGCAAAACCGGGCCGGAGTGCACCGGAGTGCAGCGCGTGCCGGAGCACACCCCGGCCCGATCGGAGCATTACTTCGTTTGGGCCGCGCCGAGGAGGCCGTTCCCCTGCGACACGCCGTAGCCGAACACGGTGCTGAGCGAACGCGAGCACATGTCCAGCTTCCCCGTCACCACGTTCGGCGTGGCGGCGCCGTCGCTGTCACACACCACGAAGGAACCGACGGGGAGCAGCGCGAAATCCACCGTGACGGTGTAGTCGCCGGGGTGGAGATTGCTGAAGGTGAACTCGCCGGTCAGGTTGCCGGTGGTGGTCCAGGAGCTGTCGGTGATCCCGTCGCCGTTGTAGTCGGCCGTCAACGCCACCGAGGCCAGAGGAATGCCGGCCTCCAGGAACCCCTTCGTGCAATTGCCGCTGGTCTCGATGTAGACGGTACCGCTGATCGAACCGTTCGTGTAGTCCGGGTGGATCGGCGTCACGACGTTGCCGTCGGCGTCGACGCCGGCAACATCGTACGGAAACCGAAACGTGTTCAGATTGCTGAGATCCATCCCCGTCACGACAACTTCATAACTGCCCGCCGGCAGAGCGTCCGCGTGAACGTCCATCGTGCTGCTGTCGAACGCATCGGTGGAGATGTTGAACTGCTCCCATTCCAGATTCCCGGAAGGGTTCGTGTTGGCATAATGCACATCGTCCGGGGCGATCACCTCATAGCTGATTCCCCCCGTCCGCGCGAAGACGGGATTGCGCGAGTCGTCCGGAGGATTGCCGGTGGTGGTGCCGCCGATCGGGTTGCCGGCCGCGTCCTGACAGCCGATGATGCTTGTCGCCGTCCCTTCGGCAACCGCCGCCCCCGTGGCCCAGGAGGGAATGGTATTCGGCGTGTCGCCGTCGTCGTTGTCGTTGTCGGAGCAGTTGTACGAGCCGCGGTCGAAGTCCCCGTCCCAGATCGTCAGCGAGCCGACCGCCACCGGGACATCCAGATGGAACCGCCACTCGCCGTTGAAATTGGTGGGGGAGAGGGCCGGATAGCTGGGATAGACGACGGTTGCGTCCGCCACGCTTGCAAGCGGCGCGGAGAAGCTGAAATTCGATGCGCGTTTCACCGCGATCGTTCCGTCGGTGCGCAGCTTGAAGCTGCTCCAATGGAACGCGGCCGGATCCGAGCTGCGGATCTTCAATGCGTAGAAGTAATCGCCGCTTTGGCATCGCGCCGCGGCCACATTCGTCACCGTCACCGAATACCAGGCATTGTTGAGCATCGAGTCGCCGCGCCATTCTCCCACCTGCACGTTACCGGTGCAATCGCCCTCGGGATCGGCATACAGCGTGAAGATGAGGGGCACCGTCCCCTGATCGAACAGGCCGTATGTGTCGCCGTCGAACACACCGATTTGCAGGCTCCCGGCGTTCGACGGCGATGCCAGCTTGAAGTAGAGCGGATTTTCGCCGAGTGTCTGAATGCTGCCGCCCGCCAGCGAGATGAAGCGGCCGTCGGTGGTGCTCCCTGTGGGCAGATACGAATACGTCTGAGCCGTAAGTGACAACTGGCTCGATACAAACATGCTGAGCACCAGAAAAGGCAGGCGACTGCCCGCCCTGCATTGATCAGTGACCATCATAGCATAACCCTCTGAATTGATTGAAATGTGGGGTGGATGCCATCCTGTCGGACCTCGACGCTCGGATGAACATCCACCATGAACATTCATGGGAATCCGGACCGGTGCGCGCGCAATGAATCGTGCGACACCATCTGAGGGATCTCAATACGGGACAACAGGAGCGTGAATCACGTGTGTGGGGAGTTCGCGCGGAAACAGCATTGAGCGAAGCCGGCGCATGTCGGACCACATGCGGGCTGCCTTCGAGCGCTGCCATGAACGTCTACGGGAACGTTCATGGGAAATTTGGTCGAGGATCGATTACGGTGATCGGCACCCGGGGAGCGCCTCGACCGGACGCGTAAACATACGCAGCGTTGCCGCGGCAAACAATGGTTCGAAAATCCGCGCGTGTTGTTAATCCGCCGTTCCGTTCGAAACACGCACCCACTCGTACTCGATATCCTCGAGCCCCCAATCCGGTTCGAAGCCGCGCGCGACAATGTTGAATCCGTGGCGCTCGTAAAACGCCTGCGCTCCCACGTTTGCGGCGAACGTAAAGAGGCGCAGGCGTCCGGTGGAACGCTCCTTTGCGATGTCGAGCAGCATGGTGCCGATACCATGTCCCTGGTGTGCCACGTGTACGTACAGCTGCGCCACCCGTTCCGGTGTCGAGGCCAGGAAGCCGATCACCTCCGTCGTCGATTTCAGGAGGACCACGAGCACCTGATTTTCCGCGATAACCGTTCTTTCGAGGTATTCGCGTTGCTCCTCGATCGAGTGCGGGTCGGTGATGCCGACGGCGCTCTCGAAGCTCCGGCGCCACATCCGCACCAGTTCATCCGAATGAACGGAGGAATATTCGACAATGATGATATCGTCGGGGTTCATGATGATCGATGTTCCGGCGCTGTGCATGGTGTCCCGCAGCGGTGCGTCGATGATCGAGCCGGATGAAGCCGCACGGCTCAAAATGCGGATCGCCGGAATGCCGCGCAACGGGCGGGCTCCGGCGCGGTATCCCGGCGGTCGATCGCCTCGGCGCGCAAATCGTGACGGCAAGGGGCCCCGCTATTCACGGGGCCCCTGGGGACATCATCGTCCAAGGCTGGGCGTACGTCTACCGTGCGAGCACACCGATCAGATTATGCTCGGTGAACCGGTACCCGAAATCGCAGGTGATCGACCGCGAACACATCGTCAGCACCCCCTGGGCCACGTTCGGCGTACCGATGCCGTCGCCGTCGCATGCCGGGACGGCTCCCGGCGGAAGCGAGGCGCCGTCGACCATGATCGTGTACGATCCTCTGTGCAGATCCCTGAAGCGATAGGTGCCGGCGGCGTCGGTCGTCACGCTCCACGTGGCGTCGGTCAGGCCGTCGTTGTTGTAATCGGCGAAGATGGTCACCGCGACTGATGGGATGCCCGGCGTTTCCGCCGTCCGGACACAGTTCGAGTCGGTCACCGGATAGAGGGTTCCCTCGATCGTGCCGTCGGCATAGTCTGCGCGGATCGGCGCGACGGGGTTGCCGTCGATGTCGACGCCGGTCACGTCGTACGGAAAGCGGATCGCGTTCAGGTTGCTGAGATCGAGCCCGGTGATCGACAGATCGTAGATGCCGGCCGGGAGCGCATCGGCGTGGTAATCCATCAGGCTCCGATCGAACGCCTCGGTGCTGATGCGGAGCTGCTCCCATTCCAGATTCCCCGACGGGTTCTGGTTTGCATAGCGCACGCCGTTCGGATCGATCAGATCGTAGCTCACGCCGGTCGAGCGCCTGAACACCGGGTTGCGCGAGTCGTCCGGCGGATTGCTCGTCGTGGTGCCCCCCGTCGGCCTGCCGGCCGCATCACTGCATGGTATCGTGCTGATGGCGATCCCCTCTGCCACCGCATCTCCGCTCGCCCAGGCCGGAAGGATGTTCGGCGTATCGGGATCGTCCGAATCGTTGTCGGAGCAGTCGTACGAGCCGCGATCGAAGTCGCCGTCCCAGATCGCCAGCGAGGCGGGGCCGATCGGAACGTCCATGTAGAAATGCCAACGGCCGTTGTAGTTCGTCGGCGTCCTCGACGGCCAGGCCGGGTAGACTACGAATGCGTCGTTGATGTTTCCCAGGGGCGCCGAGAACGCCACGCGTCGCTCCCGTCGGATGACGATGGAGCCGTCGGTGCGCAGCTTGAAGCTGCTCCATTGAAATGCCGTCGGGTTGGTGCTCTCCGCTTCCAAACGGTAGAAATAGTCGCCGGTGGCGCAGCGTGCGGCCTCCGTGTTGGCTACCGAGGCGTCGAACCAGGCGTTGTCCGGCATCACGTCCCCCACCCAGACGGCGATCTTCTCGGTGCCCGTCCCGTCACCTTCGGGATCCGCAAACAGCGTGAACCTGAGCGGCACGTTCCCCTGATCGAACATCCCGCCGGTATTGCCGTCGAAGATCCCGATCGCGAGTGCCGATGAATCCGATCGTGACGCGATCTCGAATATCATCGGGTTCTCCGCAAGGGTTTGAATGCCACCCCCGGCGATCGACAGGAATTTTTCATCCGATGTGTTTCCCGTGGGGAGATACGAATACTGCGCGTTTGCCGGCAGTACGATCAGCAGCAGCAACATGGCTGCCGCGCAAGGCTTGAATGCCTTCAATGTGCTGGAATCGACGATACTCATGGCGGATCTCTCTCGATAGTATAATGACGGGAACCTCACCCGACCGGATTCGCCGCATTTCGCGACGATGGACCCCGGCGCACGGGCTACGATGAATGATTGCGGTCGACATCACCCCATGTCTCGTGTCTGTCGAGCGATCGGGAAGTTCGGATGAGAAGTTCGCATCCGGGTGCCCGGGCGGCGGCCCGGAAACGACGGAATTCCCCGACATGAACGGCCGGTCATATTCACGAACGCTTCACGATCTGGAGGCTCATCTCGACACGAGAGGCATGGAGTGCGCGAGCCACATACAAATATCGAGCCGTGCCGGCATCGATACTCTGATGTGCGTCATGATTTTCGGCGTGAAAAAATATAGTTGCGTCGTGGCGGACGGCGGGGCAAATCTCAGCTCCGTTTCAGGGAGGCAACAGGTGGAAATACATTCGATTTTTCATGATAACTCGAGGAGCCTCTGCGTGTGCGTTGTCATTGCAGCGACGCATCGACATGTGCGTGCGCACGGTCGGGCAACGTGGAACTCAGGCTCCGGTCGAAACGTACCTCAGCGCCGCATCGCTCAACGTCCTGAGCACCGAAGATGTTCCGGGCGGGACGGCCACCCACTCCTTCATCGGCCGGCCTTTCCCGGAGGGGTCCCACAGAACGGCGCCCGGCGTCGCCAGGGCGCGCGCGTGATGTTCGCCTTCGAGCGTGAAGACCACTGCATCCAGATGCCGCGCAACGAAGGCCTTGCCGCCGACCTTCAGACAGGGCTTCCCGAACATCTGCCCGGCGATGATGTCGGGGCGGTCGGCGTAGGCGGCGACGAGTTTCTGATATTCCTGTTTCTGATATTCCTGGGGCGTTGTTGCACAATGCATACTTCGCCAGTGGTCGTCTCTTCCGACGCATGCCCGATATCAGAGCCGTGGAATTCTTCTCCCCCTCTTTGCTAAAGAGGGGGCCGGCCCCGATGAGTACATCGGGGGGGGAGGGAGTTCCCATGAAAGCAATGTGTTACCGACAGCCGCGTCCGACCGAACCCCT
>CAZJYH010000020.1:11701-18546 GCA_964549365.1 uncultured Alphaproteobacteria bacterium | reverse complement strand
TCGCCATCAGCACCAGGCGCGGCGTGAACGTCGCCATCGGCTCCACCAGGTCAGTCTGCAGCGCGAGCACCTCGGCGATGTCCTTGTAGGCCTGCGGCGCCTCGTCCATACCGCCGGCCAGCAGCTCCACACCGCGCTCCTTCAGCCAGGTGTCCCGCTAACGCTTGGGGATGCTCTCCTTGGCCTTCTTCCGGCTCATCCGGCGCCCGGCTCCGTGGCTTGCGCTGTTCAACGACGCGGGGTTCCCCTTCCCCCGCACGATGAACGAGTCGTGCCCCTGCGAACCGGGGATGATGCCGAGCACGCCCTCACTCCTCCAGCCACGCGAAGTTGTGATGATTCTCCACCTCGAAGGCCGGCCGTTCGCCGAGGCGCTTGCCGATCGCGCGATGGATCTCATGATGACAGGCGGAGGCAAACCGCCCCGCCAGGTTCATGCTCAGCCAGTACTCCTCCCCGACCTCGGTGTCGAGGTCCAACCAGGCGAGGTGCCGGAACTGATCCGGAAGCCCGGAGTTCCGCTGAGCCAGTCGGGAGAAGTGGTCCGCGATGTTCGCGCCGACGCCACGGCTCCCGGAATGGCTCATGATCGCGAGATAGCGCCCGGGCTCGATGCCGAGCGCCGCCGAGCCGGCCTGGTCGATCGAGAGCACCCCCGCGTCGACGAAGTGGTTCCCGGTGCCGCTGGTCCCCAACTGCGCGTGGGCCTTGTCCTTCAGATGGCCGAGGAACTTCGTCGCCCCCCAGTCCGGATCGTCGAGCACATCGTGCCGGCGCCGTTCGTACGGTCCGAACGATGCGCCGATTCCGAACCGGGTCTCGTCGCGCATGATCCGCTTCACCATATCGCGCGAGGCGGAGTTCGCGAAGGTCTTGTCCGGGTCGATCCGATAGGCGGTCATCATCATTCGGCACGCGATGTCCACGCCCACCATGTAGGGAGCCACCGCGTTGTCGAGCGCCACCACGCCGCCGATCGGGATGCCGTATCCGATGTGGGCGTCGGGCATCAACGCGCCGGCGACGGTCACCGGAAGGCACATCGCGTTCCGCAGCTGCTGCACCGCCCCCGGGTCGATGATGCTCTCACCCCAGACCGGCGCGTCGACCGGGACCTCCCGCAGCTCCGCGCGTTCCGGCGCGGCCTGCGCGCGCAACGCGGAAGCCAGCCCGGCACGAACCTCGCCGTCGCCGAGGAACTTCTCCGGCGACCGACGCACCTCCTCCAGTCCCGCCATGATCTGTGCATCCGTCATGCCGGTCTCGGCCCAGCGCATCGCCAGCGCGAGCGCCATTCCGATCGCCGGGCCCTGCGGCCATCCGGCCTCCAGCAACGTGGTGCCGGTGATGTTCATCCGTATTTCGTTCATGTCGTTCATTCCATTCATGTCGGCACCGTGAACCGGTGCCCTTCTCGTTTCCCACGGGGCGCGACGGCCTGCCGGTGCAGGCCGCCGCGTTTTCTCCCGCGGCATCTCATACAATCGCTTCATCCTCCAGATCGAGCAGGAAGAAGCGCACATCACGTCGATCGGGGCCCGTCCAGCCAAATCGCCGCGAGCCGAACCCACGCATGTGGAACAGCATCGGCATCCGCTCGACGCAGATGAACATCGGCTGGCACTCGGTCTCCACGAATCCGAACTGCCGCGGCAACCGGCCGTACAACGACTGCGGCGGCATATAGCACCCCGGCTTCATCGCCATCCCTCCCTCGTAGGTATGGTAGAAGATCCGCCGCACGCCGACCTTCTCCACCAGGAACCAGAGCGCCGCCGAAAGCATCGCCTCGCTCCACTGCTCGACGTGTGCCGACAGCGTCGTATCCCAGTAATGCACCAGTTCCTCGGGCGAGCACCCCGCATCGTCGACGAAGGCACGGAACCCTTCACGCTCCATCCCTCCGGAGGCGGCATGCCGCGCCGTCTCGACCGCCGTGCGGGCAAGCCGGATCCAGTCGCCCTGAATCTCCTCGATCAGCGCCTCGCCGGATTCCATGTCGATATCCAGGCGAGCCCACGCCATCGTCCGATTGCCGTCGGAGGCATACGGATGTCCGGTGTTCACGAACGGATCTGTTTCCGCGGGCTTGATCAGCGCCTCGTACTCCGCGTCGTGAGCTTCCGGGAAGTTCAGCAGCAGCACCAGATTCTTTCCCGGCCGGGACATCTGGCAATGATCACAGGGATCGCCGCACCCCCAGGAATCGAACGTTATCCGGTAGGCATGGGCCGGCTCGGCGGCCCCGGTCAACGCCTGCGCGTCGAGCATGCCGTTCGAACGCCGCGCGGTGACGCTGCGCACGGCGGGCTTGTCGAGCAGCCCGCGGAACCGCGAGGCCTTTATGTCGCGAACGCGCCTCCCCTCCCGCACAAGCCAGGAAAGGAGCAGCAGGGCGTACCTATCCCGGTGGTATTGAAACTCGAAATGCGGAGCGGGGAGACACCCAAGCATCGCCTGGATCTGTGTCTCCTCCATAGCCGTGTCTCTGGTATCGTTTCATTGTTGTATTGCGTTGTCGTTCGCGCACGGCACGGATATGCCGTCGCGGTCATTGAATATCGAGCCGATGGAACCGCGCCCCGCGCGCCGCGCGCACATGCGCACGTTCGGCCGAGCGTTTGCGCGCGGAACGGCCGATGGCGTCGTATGCCGCTCGTAGAAAATCGGGCCACTCGTCCACCTCACGGAAGCAGAAGCTTCGCGGAAGGTCGGTGTAGAGCGATCGCGGTGGGTAACGCCCGGCAACGCGTTTCAACCGGTTCCCCCCGTCGAACGTGTGCATGTAGATGTTATCGATCCCGATCTCGGTCCGGATGAACTCCACCGTCGCCAGCAGCAGCGCCTCGCTCCAGCAGTCCGCGTGCGGCGCGAGCGCGCAGTCCACGTAGCGGAGGAACTCCTCTGGTGTGCAACGCTCCACGCCGATCGACGCGGCAAGCGCCGACGACGCGTCCGGCTCATCGAGCAGGCGAACCGCCTCGTCACGCCAGCGCTGGGCGGCACGCAGCCAGTCGGTCTGCACTTCCTCGATCAGCGCCTCACCCGAGGCCAGGTCCAGATCGATTCGTGACCATGCGAGCGTGTGAAATCTCCCCCCGTCATGCGGATGCCCGTAATATTCGAGGCGGTGTGCTCCGTCAGGCCCCACGGCCCGGAAATACTGCCGATCGTGTTCGCTGGAGAAGTTCAACCGCAGCACGATGTTCACACCGGGCCGTGACGTCTGCCGATACTCCCAGCTGTAGGCATCGGAGCGCGGCCATCGACCGAGCGTCAGCACGTACGCAAGCGATCGCCTCGGCCACAGCCCTTCGAAGTCCTCCGGGCGCAACATGCCGTCGGGGCTGCCGGACGCCACGTCGCGTACAACTCCCTTGCGAAGCAACCCACCGAAGCGCGAGGCCTTGATGTCGCGGACGCGCTTCCCATCGCGCACGTACCACGAAAGAAGCTTCAGCGCATAGCGGTCCTTGAAATACGGGAACACTCGGCGCTCACCGCCCAGGCAATGCAGAATCTCCTGCAAATCCGATACTTCCATCCGTACACCGTCACATCCTCGACGTCTCCCCTCACACCCCGGCACCGCCGTGGCAATGCCTTCGCGGCCGTCGCGGCGCACGAAGTGCAATGCGACGGTGCCGGGGCGGAGAGCCTCTCCGTCATTGTACTCGACCTCGTTGTGAATGAACATCTTCAAGCGCCTCCGGCAGAGGCATGGCCATCACCCAGCGCATCACCGAGCGCAGCGATGCGCCGCCGACGCCGGCGCGCGCGGAATTCCTCCCCGCGCGATTGCCTCGCCGCGATGCGGCGCGCGATCGCAACCCGCACAGCACGGCCCGGTGTGCGGCGCGGGCGCCGACGGACCGCTCGCCCGGCCCAACCGACGTGGGAGATGCCAACACGCGGCGCAGTTCCAGGTACAGGCTCCCCGCGGGAATCGCTCCCTTGAACAGGATCGCGTCGGCCCGCGCCGAGGGGCGGATTCGCAGCGTGGCATAGAGATATTTCAGCGCTTGCGCCGAGGCGATCGCCGTACAGTCGAACGCGCGCTCCTCGGCCTCGAGACCCCGCAGAACGCCCACGACGCCCGATCGAGCGGAGCGCGGCATCCTCCCCTTCCGCGTCTTCATGAACCGCACCGTCGCGGCGATCGCCGTCACCGGCAGCACGCTCAACAGCTCGAGCCCCGCCGAACGAAGCCCCGCGCTCCCGTCGGCGATCAACGTGCCGACGAACGCGGCGTCCAGCTCCCGGCCCCCTCCGACATATCGGTTCCACAGCGCCAGCCGCAGATAGAAGAGCGGCTGCTCCGCCATCGCGCTCGCATGCAGCAACGCGCATCCGCCCTCGTCATATCGGGCATTCAGCAGGCGACGCAGCATCGCGATGCGCCTGTCCGGTTTTCTCGTCATCATGTCGATCACTCCCGCGCGAGCGTTCCCGACGCGCAATTCGTACTCCGAGCAGGATTCGAACCTGCACTGCCATGATCCTGAATCATGTGCCTCTGCCGTTGGGCTACCGGAGCATCGCGGCATTTTTTCAAATGCCGAATTCAATCGCCGCCGCGCAAGTCGTGAAGGCCCGCGTTCCCTGCTGTCGGGCCCGTGATGCCGGCGCGCGCGGGTGTACGCCTACCCGCACGATACGCACCGTCACTGTATGAGCGCGGCGACAATTAATCCCACGAATTTTTCTCGTACCGTACTTCAATGGACGATGCAACGGCGCATCCGTTCCATGCGTTCACCAACAACTGTCTCGTTTGTTACGCGGAACACTTCGCATGTCGTTCTTTTCATTGAACACATCGAGTGCGCGGTCTTCTCAATCGCCCGGCGTTAATCGACGGCGATCGCAAAATACCCGCGGCACGGCCGCGGCGGGAGTACATGAATTTGTACTTTTTCAGTATCGGAGCCCTCCGTCGCGCCGCATACGGGCACAGACGAGCCGCCGTTTGAGCACCGCCGCAGCCGACACCACCCGACACCCATCACTATGCACGTTCCTCGTCATCCCGAGCGGCTGCCTCCTCCGTTCCCCGCGTCGGCAGAATCAGCAGGTCGTACCGGCTGCATCGCCTGGTGCCGCCGCCGTCGAGGAACCGCCGGATTTCTCGCGGACCTCGCGTGACGCTCATGTTCCAACTTCCGGCATCGGGCCGATGCGTCCAGGTATCCGTACACCGCATGCTCGTCGCAAAGTCCTTCATGTCGACGCTCCACCATTTCATGATGAGATCAACCCACAAACAAAAACGCCCACCTTCACGAAGTGCGAAGGTGGGCGATACCGAACAAATCGGATCGTTTTATGGAGTACTCCATTTCCCACCTTCTCGAGCACGCATGCGCGCGCCCTGGCATGGCCTCACTGCGAAGGCCACAAGGCTGTCGGCTAGATATGTGGAAATGGATTCGCGCATTTTTGATGTTGATGTTGTGCAGCACGTGCCGCTGCTCGTAAAGAGGGCGCAAAAATAACCTCGACAAATACGGCATGTCAAGATATTTCTCGCACGGACGCAATATTTTTCTTGCATTCCGTGTCGACCGTGATGAGATGTCACGACACGTGACCATATCGCATCACGATCAATGGATACGTCGGCCGCGTTCGGCCCGCACGTGAGGCACGCCGTCGGCCCCCACCATCGTGTGAAGGGCATTGAGCGCATCGCCTAGCCGACGGGTTCGAGCCGGCATGGCATCGTGCGCTAACCTCGAGCGCGAGGCGCGTGGGAGCCCGGCGCACGGACCACACGACGCCCCGGGGTGTCGCCGGCCGTCACGCGTTTCATCCGGCGCGCTCGGCATGCCGGCGCAGGAAGGATCGCGCCGAACGCATCGGATGGCGAAGGGTGCGGATCCGTAATACATGCGTGGCCGTTCACCTGGTTACGTCGTCACACCGGTTGCCGATCACGAGCGGAGGACGGCATGTCGTCGGCGCGGCGCGAACACCCCCTGGGGTCTGCGGCACAACGTCGGGCGGAACCATGCGCGGACCCGTGGCGCGCCCCGGGTGCCTCCGCCCCGAGCGTGAGACGGTGGATCGAGGGCATGGCGCGATCGTACGGAAGAAACGGACCGGAGCAGCGTCGGCCGTCGAAGGCCGGCGCGGAGACCGGCGCGAACGTCATGGAGCCACGCCGCGCGTCGGTGCGGCCGGTGAGGTGCGCGCGGTATGCACCGGCACACGCCCAACGTTGGTGGCGCGACGCGATGCCGCCCGCGAACGGCACCTGCGAACGGTTGCCGACGCTCCGGACCCCGATCGCTCGATGGCGGAGGAGCGATCCCTCATTTTTGCTCGTAGAGCACACTTTTGGATAATCGGCACGCCGATTCCGGATAATCGATCCCGATAGATTGGTATGAACGTTCTTCGGAATCGGGAGACTGCGCCGCCGACCGGCGCGAACGGAAACCTCGGTGACGGCAGCAGGGTTTCGATCGTTCATGTACAGGCCGTCGACGAACGGCGGGAGACCGAAGAGCCGCCGGGGCGCAAACTTTTCGATTCAGCCCACGTTGTGCACGTATCCGCCGCATCCGTTCGACGAACTGCGGCGGCCGGACGGTCGACCGTCCGGCCCCAGTCCCCGTTGAGCATCCGCTCATGATCGCCGGCAGGATGGCCGGTAGATCCGTCCTCCCCCGGGCTGCGTATCTCGTAGGATACATTTTGTGAATGGGCTGCGTTTTTTGCAGCAAACTTGCATATTGCGTTCCCCAGACTCTCAGTGTAGTACACTCTCGGCTGTTCGGCCCGGAATCGATAGATGCATAGAGCGATGATCCCTTCCAATCCGCTCGTCATGATCGTCAAGT